>DASYTB010000705.1:0-4268 GCA_036002705.1 Verrucomicrobiia bacterium | reverse complement strand
TCCCGCTTCAATTCTTGAAATTGGCGAAATTAGTGTCTCGCTTGTCCCGCATCAAACCCTCACGAAACCCGCGATTTCCCGCATCCTCCCGCATCGCAGGGAAATTCTTTCGCGCCCAAATCTCTAAACTTCTTAAACCCGCAATGATAGGAAGCCTTTATCCCGTCTCGAACCACTCACCGAAGCCCAACGCGCCCAGGTCGCCACTTGGCTTCAGGGCTGCCACTCCTACGAAAAGATCATCGTGCTCGCCCGCGAACACTTCGGGGTCGAAATCCCACGCATGACTCTGTCCCGCTTTCGCTCCCGCCTCGCGCTAACAGAACTTCTGGACGACTCACCAGAATCGACCGCCGCCGCCGCGGAAATCGTGCAATACGCCGCTACTGGCCAGGACAATTTTTCCCCCGCCACCCTGCACATTCTCGAACGGAAAGCCTTCGAGCTCTCCCTCACCTGCGTTCACGTGGACGAGGACATGGCCGCCCTCAAGAACATCTCCGCCATCCTCTGCCGCCATCGCAACACAACTGTTCGCGAACGCCTTGCCACGGTTCAGGAACAGAAGTGCCAACTTCGCCACCAGGAACTAAAACTCAAAGCCACTATTCGTGGCATCCCGCTCCCCGATTTGGAACGTCAGCCGGACAAGGCCGCAACCGATTCGCCTTCCGCTTCGCAAAGTTCAATCCCAGCCCAGGCGCCACAAACGATCCAGTTCCCCTCCGAAAGTAATCCCGCTCCGCTCCCGGCCTTCCACGAAGCGCGTGCAATTCCAGCGTAGATCCATGATTTCACGTTTTGGCCGCAGCCGAGGAAAATGTTTGTCGCCCGTTCACGTGGGCGTAAAATCGGCGAAAAATGACTGCTGAAGAGCTACCCTTGGAGAACAGTTCTCTTCCACAGGATGTTGTAACTGATCTCCTGAAGGAAGTTCCGCTGTTCAATCTCCTCGATGATCAGGAACGGGCTGAGCTCGCCGGGCAGCTCGATCTGGTTTGCTTTGCGGCGGGCGAAGCAATTTTTAATTACGGCGACCCGGGCGACGCCGTTTACGTGATTACCTCCGGCGAAGCGGAGGCCTTTTACAAGAACGACACGGGCGAACGAATTGTCCTGGAAACGGCGCGGCGCGGCGACTTTTTCGGAGAATTATCGATGCTCGACAACGGCGCCCGCACTGCCTCGGTGGTCGCGCTCAAGGATACCACCGCTCTCCGCCTGGAACGCAGGCATCTGGAAAAATTCCTGGAACTTCGTCCGCAGGCCGCCATGGATCTGCTCGCGGCGATGAGTCGCCGTCAGCGCGAGAACGTCGAAAGGCTGCGGCACACGGCCACGCGCAACGTCAATGAAGAGTCGGAGGACAAACGCACTTTCGTGCAGAAATCCGCGGACAGCATCGCCGAATTCTCCGGCAGCATTCCCTTTCTTCTGCTTCACGTGGTTGCGTTCAGCCTCTGGATCGGCGTCAATTGGATTCCGATTCCCGGTTTGAAACCTTTCGACCCGTATCCCTTTGGGTTCCTGACCCTCGCCGTTTCGCTCGAGGCCATTTTTCTTTCGGTCTTCGTCCTGCTCAGCCAGAACCGGCAAGCCGCCAAAGACCGCATCCACGCAGACATCGAGTATGACGTCAATTTGAAGGCGGAACTTGAAATCGCGCACCTCCACGAAAAAATCGACCGCCTGACCGGTGATATCCTCCTTCGCCTGGATCGGATTTATAAGCTTTTGCCCAAAGATCCGGAGTCCGAAACCAAGTCCGACACACGCCGCCTTTACGACCTCGTCAAAAAGAAATAGAACCGCTTGTCCGGGCAGGCCTCAAACCAAAGCCTTCGGAAATGTTCGTGAGATCGAAAAAGTTGACAGCGTTTGCGGCGATATCCGGGTTCCTGGTGTGGATCTTTTCCCGGGGGGCGTTTTCTACTCATGCGCAAACGCAAGCACACGTTGTTGTTCCGCGTGTGGCGATGGTTCGTCCGGCCAGCACGCAGCCGCACGAGTCTGATCCGGCGGTGATCTTTCAGGATGATTTCCGGCAGACGCCGGTTGTGCCGCGCTATTTTGAGTATGATGCGAGCAAAGGGAGTTTTGTTTGGACGGTGGAGGATGGCCTGCGTGGCCCGGGTTTGGGGCCAGAGCCAGGTGTGATGCGTTGTCAGTTTGAAAAAGGCCAGGTTAGCGCAGGAAGTCTAAAGGTCGTGTTCGGCAGGAATCCATTTAATCGCGGCGCAAGGAGGACGGAATCGTTCCGGGAGATTTATTGGCGGGTTTACGTCCAGCATGAGGCGGGATGGGAGGGGAATCCTGCCAAGCTGGCGCGGGCCACTTCGATGGCGGGGAGTGATTGGAGCCAGGGTTTGATCGCGCATGTGTGGGGAGGAAAAGGAGAGGTCTTGTGCATCGACCCGGCCACGGGGATTCGCAACGGGCAAAAGATGACGACGCGATATAACGATTTCCAGAACCTGAAGTGGCTTGGGTTGCGAAATGGACAGACGCCGATCTTCAGCGCCAGCGAGTCGGGGCGATGGGTTTGCGTGGAATCGCATGTCCGCCTGAACACGCCCGGAAAAGAGGATGGGGTGTTCGAGTTATGGGTGGACGGAAAGATGGAGGCCGCGCGGACGGATTTAAACTGGCACGGGGACTGGCAGGAGTATGCGATCAACGCTGTTTTCCTGGAGAACTACTGGAATGACGGATCGGGAAAGCGGCAGGCCCGGTGGTTCGATAATTTCGTGGTCAGCACCGCGCCAATCGGGCCGATCACAGCGGTAAACCCACCGGCATTAACTCGAACGCGCATGGCCTTTGAAAAGGGCTGGGAAGTGGAGGTGGCAACGGATCCGGAAGGGCGGGATATCGTTTGGCGATCCAAGGCGCTGGACGTATCAGCGCTCGACCTGGTGGTGGATACTTCACACGGCAGATTCAGCGGCAGCCGGACCGGATTGCAATCACTGGCGCCCCGAGTGGCGCATTGGGTGCGGATTCGATTTGTGGACTCCGACGCGTGGTCCCCATGGCATGCGCCGTTTAAATGTGAACAAATGTGAACCAGTAGCGCACGCCACTCCTTGACATCAACTGCCGTGTTGAAAGCTCCTCAAGCATCGGCGTCACTTCCCCTTTTTACATTTCGCTCAGTCCCAATATTTCAAACCAGCCAATTCGGACCAGCGGATGATCACGTCCTGGGAGCGGTCGCAGGCGAAGGCGTTGCAGCGGACTTTAAGTCGCGGCCGAGTAAACGATCCGTAAAGAGTCGGCGCGTAGGAGCCCGCTAAGACTACAGCAGCTTGCCTTGAAGCTGCTCTTTGGCGAGGGCTTCGCCGAGGGATTCGGCGCGGGCGCGGCGGTGTTCCATGATGTGTTTGTCCACGAGGGGATCGTAGGAGACGGGATAATCGCCGTCGTAACAGGCCATGCAGAAGAAATTGCTCGGGTGCCCAGTGGCCTTGACCATACCTTCCTGAGAAAGATATCCCAGTGAATCGGCGCTCAGGTATCTGCGGATCTCATCGAGGGAATGGTTAGCGGCCATCAGTTTGGTGCGATCCGGGAAATCGATGCCGTACACGCAAGGGTGCATATGTGGCGGGCAGCTCACGAGGACGTGAACTTCGGTCGCGCCGGCCTCTTTCAGATTGTTGACGCGGGTTTTGCAGGTCGTCCCGCGGACGATGGAATCATCGACGATGATGACGCGTTTTCCTCTCACCAGTTCTTCGATGAGGTTCAACTTCACGCGGACATTGAAGTCGCGAATGAGCTGGGAAGGCTGGAGAAAGCTGCGGCCCACGTAGTGATTCCGGACAAAAGCCATTTCATACGGAATGCCCGATTCCAGGGAATAGCCGAGCGCAGCGTAGTTACCGCTATCCGGCACGGGAACGACGATATCCGCATTGATGGGGAATTCCCGCGCCAACTGCCGCCCCATATCGACGCGCACCTTATAAACGCTGCGGCTGGCAATCCGGCTATCCGGCCGGGCAAAATAAACGTACTCGAAAATGCAAAATGCCTTCCGCTGCTCTTCCGGGAAAGCCTTGATGCTGCTCAGCCCGTTTTCGTTGATGACGACGATCTCTCCCGGTTCGACGTCCCGGACAAACTTCGCCTGAATGAGATCGAAAGCACACGTTTCACTGGCGAGCACCCAGGCATCACCGACTTTGCCGACGGAGAGCGGCCTGAAACCGTGTGGGTCCCGCACTCCAATCAGCTCATTTTCAGTCATAATGACCAGGGAGAAC
>DASYTB010000704.1:0-8269 GCA_036002705.1 Verrucomicrobiia bacterium | reverse complement strand
ACCTGACATTTCTCAGCGCGTTTCTGGGGAACGTCGGCAAATCGCCGGTTCTGGACCAAGTCCAGTTCGTCCTTCAGCACGGCCCTTCGGCACTTGACGCTTTGGGCGGCGCAACCCTTCGGGAAGTGCAAAACACTCTGGCCGTGCTGCACCAGTACTTCAGCGCGGAACTCGCCACCGGAAAAATTGAATTGGAACAAATCCGAATCGCGTATGCCCTGGGAAACCTCACGCTCAGCAAGTTTATCATCGCCATCAGCGTTGGTTCTGTCTTCTTCGGTGCCAACACCTACATTGGAAATGGCCCCAATTTCATGGTTAAGGCCATCGCCGATCACCACAAGGTCCATACACCCACTTTCATCGGTTACATCACGAATTACACTTTTCCATTTATGGTCACGATGCTGTTAATCGTTTGGTGGATATTCTTTTGTAACTGATTCACCAAAGTGGGCTCAAGAAACAAGAGTGACGCCTCCTCAATTCTGTCGAAATCTGATAAGTCTGGTTCTTTTTGATCAGTCAAACGATTCATGTCAAAATACACGCAGCTTCATAGTTCATTTCGATTTTCCTCCAAACATTGTATAACCAACATCTTACAACGATCCACGTTCTGTGTATTCCTGACTGGCATTTCAGTTGCTAAAGGCCGCCAGTTCGCGCTCACCAGAGTCGTTGAGCGCGAAGCTAGTGACCGCCAAGTGCGCGCCGCAGCGCTCGCCTACGCCACAACAAATATGAAGAAAATCGAAGCGATAATTAAACCATTCAAATTGGAGGAAGTTAAGGATGCCCTCGGTGAAGTTGGCATCGAAGGCATGACCGTGACCGAAGTGAAGGGCTTCGGCCGCCAGAAAGGCCATACCGAGATTTACCGCGGCAGCGAATATACGGTGGATTTCCTGCCCAAGATCAAACTCGAACTCGTCATCGCGGACAGCCAGGTCGAGGCGGCGGTCGCAACCATCGTCAAATCCGCCAAGACGGGAAAGATCGGCGATGGGAAAGTCTTTGTCACTTCAATTGAAGAAGCCGTGCGCATCCGCACGGAAGAACGAGGCGAACTTGCTGTCTGATCTTCAGCCGTTAATTTCTAAAACCCATCCCATGAAGAAATTACTGTTCATAGCTTTATTTGTTCTTAGTTCAGCCGCGCTGAACTGTTTGGGCGCGGATGAAGTGAAACCGTCCACACCACCACCAACAGCGGCGGCAGCGCCAGCCGCTCCTGCCGCAAAAGCGGACCCTGATCTTGCCCAACGGGTCGCGGACCTCGAGGCTTACGTCGGCAACGGAGCACGCGGCGGAGATGCGGCGGACGCGAAAGTCGGGTCGAAACTCGACGGCACTCCAGGGCCCGGCCATAACGCCTGGCAAATGACCTCGTCCGCCCTTGTCCTGTTCATGACGCTGCCCGGCCTGGCTCTTTTCTACGGCGGTCTGGTCCGCCGCAAGAACGTGCTGTCGGTGATGGCTCAATGCCTTTTGATAACCGGAATGGTCACGATCCTCTGGTGGATCTGCGGATATAGTCTTGTGTTCCACAGTGGGAATCCATTCCTCGGCAGTCTGGACTTTTCATTTTTCAAGGGTGTGACTTCGGCGCCTAACGGTGACTATTCCTATTGGGTCTCGCAAAATGTCTATGCGATGTACCAATTGATGTTTGCCATTATCACACCCGCCCTGATCATTGGCGCCATCGCCGAGCGCATGAAGTTCTCCGCGATCTTCGCCTTCATGTTCCTTTGGATGTTCGTGGTTTACTTTCCTCAAGCCCACATGGTATGGGGAATCGACGGATTCATGAACGGAGTTTGGAACCCCAAAGCCACGATTAAAGCAATGGATTTTGCCGGCGGAACCGTCGTGCACATGACCTCGGGCTGGTCGGCGCTTATCCTCTGCATCATCCTGGGCAAACGGCTCGGCTTCGGCAAGGAACCGATGCCGCCCCATAGCATGGTGCTCTGCATGATTGGCACGGGAATGCTCTGGGTGGGCTGGTACGGCTTCAACGCCGGCAGCGCCGTAGCCGCGGATGTGATCGCCGCGAATGCCTTCACCACCACGACTCTGGCGACCGCTGTGGCTTCGTTCGTCTGGCCGCTCTGCGAATGGCTCCTCAAGGGCAAACCCAGTATTTTAGGCTTTTGTTCGGGCGCGGTCGCCGGCCTCGTCGTTATCACTCCGGCTTGCGGATTCGTGAACGCCACGGGTGCCGTGATCATCGGGATCGCCGCCGGATTGATTCCGTTCTTTTTCTGCTACAAGGTCAAGGGCTGGTTTGGCTACGATGACGCCCTGGACACCTTCGGTGTTCACGCCGTTGGTGGAACTTTGGGCGCGTTCCTGACAGGCGTGCTGGCTGACGCGAGCGTCAATGCCAATATCCAGGCCTCGACCGCGGACCCGAAAAACCCGGCCACGGTGAATGGTCTCGCGGCCGCGATCACCGGTCATACCGCATGGATCGAGCAAGTCAAAGCGATCGGACTGACCCTGGTGCTGGCCGTAGTCGGCACCGTCGTGATCGCCTTCATTGTGAAAGCGGTTATCGGCTTGCGTCCAACCGAAGAAGTCGAAACGCTCGGACTGGACCTGACCGAACACGGGGAAGAAGCCTACCATGGCTCGGCCACAGCTTAATTCCCGCTGAGACAACGAACTTACGTGGTCGCTCCCGTCGAGTGACGGGAGCGGCTTCGTTCCAAACCAATAGGAAATTAGATAAATCGAAAAATGAGTACACCGAAAAGTGTGATCGAAATGGCCAAGAAACAGGGGGCCAAAATGGTGGATGTGAAATTTGTGGACACGTTCGGCACGTGGCAGCACTTCAGCGTTCCCATCGGCGAACTGACGGAAGATGTCTTTGAAGAGGGTTTTGGTTTTGATGGCTCTTCCATTCGTGGATGGAAAAGCATCGAAGCCAGCGATATGCTAGCCATGCCCGATCCAGACACCGCTTTCATTGACCCGTTCTGCGCGGTCCCGACCTTGAGCGTCACTTGCACTATTGCCGAAACGGGCACAAAAGAAGCCTACAACCGCGATCCCCGCGGCATCGCGCAACGCGGCGAAAAATACCTTCAATCCACCGGCATAGCCGATACGGCGGTCTTTGGCCCCGAAGCCGAATTCTTCATCTTCGATAACGTCCAGTACGATACGAAGTCCAACGGCACCTTCTATAGCGTCGATTCCGAAGAAGCGGTTTGGAACACCGGTCGCGACGAAATGCCGAACCTTGGCTACAAAATTCGCCACAAGGAGGGTTACTTCCCCGTCGCTCCCGCCGATACGCAGCAGGATATCCGCACGGAAATGTGCCTGGTCATGGAATCGCTTGGCATCAAGATCGAACGCCAGCATCACGAAGTCGCGACCGCCGGCCAGGCGGAAATCGATTTCCGCTTCGATACGCTCGTGAAAACCGCCGATAACATGATGCTCTATAAATATGTCATCAAAAACATCGCGCGGAAGCATGGCAAGACCGCGACCTTCATGCCCAAGCCGCTCTACGGGGACAACGGTTCGGGAATGCACACGCACCAATCACTCTGGAAAAAGGGCAAACCGCTCTTCGCCGGCAACGATTATGCCGGGCTTTCACCCATGGCGCTGCACTACATCGGCGGCATCCTGAAGCACGCGAAAGCGCTGTGCGCGATTTGCAGCCCCACCACAAATTCCTACAAGCGCCTGGTTCCGGGCTACGAAGCGCCGGTGAATCTGGCCTACAGCGCGCGCAATCGTTCCGCCGCGATCCGTATCCCAACCTTCAGCGAAAGCCCGAAGGCGAAGCGCATCGAATACCGTCCGCCCGATCCATCCGCCAATCCATACCTCTGCTACACCGCGTTGCTCATGGCCGGCCTGGATGGCGTGGTCAACAAGATCGATCCCGGTGAACCGATGGATAAAAACATGTATGAACTGCCGCCGGAAGAACTGGCCAAGGTTCCACAAGTCCCCGCCAGCCTTGGCGAAGCGCTCGATTACCTCGAAGGTGATCACGACTTCCTTCTCAAGGGCGATGTCTTCACGTCGGACTTTTTGGAAATGTGGATCAGCAACAAGCGCAAGGAATACGATGCCTTGCGCCTGCGTCCGCATCCCTACGAATTCCATCTCTACTACGATGTATAATTAATTTGGGTCGGAGGAACCGGGTTAATAGGGTTGATAGCGGCGTGATCTGCACTGGTCACGCCGTTTTCGCTTTCAGGACGCTTCCGCGTCCATCGTTTTCACATCGTCAAATCGGGCGGATGCACCGCGAACATCTTGATCCTCCCGACCTCCGCGATCATCGCTTCCAGGCCGGCCTCGGTTTCGGCGAAGACCCACACATGCCGCAGCGTGTAATAGCTTGAAGCCCTGCGCCCTCGGCCGACGGTCGCTTTTTGATACTCGATCAGGCAGGTCCGATAGAATTTCGGCTTGTCGGACTGCAAGACATACCAGTTCACATCAAATACCCCCAGCTTGCCTTTGATCACCATTCCGTCTGCCGGCGGTTTAAAGCTGGGCCGGCCGCCCACGTAAATGCCGGCACCGGCGCTCGGGTCCGCAGGCAGCCGCCCGTAAAACACCGCCTCATCAAATCGGTCGGCCTTTTTCCATTCGATCTTGTTCTTTTCCCCGTCCGCCGGTTGCAAATCCGGGTTCTCTTTGAGCAATCCGGCGGAAGGAGTGGAAGCGCATCCTCCCGTGAAAAACAGGAGGCCAAAACACAAGCCAAGGGCCTTAAAACCAACACGCATCAACCGACTCCATATCGTAAACCACGGCGAAATTCCATGAGAAAGCCTGCTGCCTGCTCGTTTGATGTAAATGCCCGGCCTTGCCGCCTGAGACTGACATCGTAGGGCGCATATTCGCGTCGGGTGTGATTCGATAGACCGAAGCGTTTCGTGAAAACGCCGCATCTTTTGGCGGTACCATCAGTTATTTGACAACCCTTCTGATTTCCCTCATAGGACCAGCTCAAATATGGTTAAGGTCATCTACTATACAGAAGTGATCTCCTCCTGGTGCTATTGGGCCGAGCCCGCGTGGGCCGAATTGAAAAAGCGCTATTCAGGCCGAGTGCAGTTTGAATGGCGAATCGCTCTTTGCGACGCGACCGGCCTGCCGGCTTCCAAGTCTCAGGAGGAGTGGTTTTATCGCCGGAGCGGAATGATCGCTCGCGCGACTTTCATGCTGAATACCGGTTGGATGGAACAGGGATTGACGGAATATTTGGTTCCAAACGTCCTGGCCGAAGCGGCCAAAGATTTCGGCGTTAGCGACGATCGCGTGCGCCTGGCGCTCATGCATGCCGCAATGCGCGAAGGTCATCGCGTGAACCGTTGGGAAGAGTCGCTTCCCGTTGCCGCCAATGCCGCCGGGATTTCAATCTCCGAATTGGAGGCACGCGCGAAGCATCCTGAAATCGAAAAACGTGTCCGCGAAAGCACCGCGGAATTTCATCGCATGCAAGCCACCCAACGTCCGACCTTCGTTCTTCAAAATGGAATCGGTGATAAAGCGATGCTTTCAGGCATCTGGACTGCTCCGCCAATCGCCGCCGTGATCGAGGGAATGATCGAGGACGAACGCTCTTATGCATCCTGGGCAGCCTATTTCGGCACATCTCCTCCGGCGTAGCATCACCAGCAGGCCAACAGCTTGGCTTTCTCCTTCTCGCCGATTCGGTCCCCCAACCATCTTGCCAGCGCTTCCACTGAAGTCTTTGATTAAGGATTTGGAAGGAATTCCAAAAAATACTAATTGACGCGAGGCGCCACTACTCTAGCGTCGGGGAAATCCGTACGACGTGCGTTCCACGCCTTGCTGCGTCTCATGGGCCGGGGGGGGTCATTGCGGCGGACAATCTCAATGCAATGAATAAACGAATTCATAGGCACTTATGCCGGCCTGGCGGGGAACCCGGTGAGGCAGTCCTTTTAAGCAAATCGAAGCCTCAATCCAGAAAGCCCGCTGAAATGGCGTGGCGCGATTATCTGATCATGCTGCTACACATCGCCGCGGAGATTGAGCACGCTTTGATGGTTGAGTATCTTTACGCCGCTTATTCCTTGGGCGGGGATGATTTGACACCGGAGCAAGAAAAGCTCGTTTTGAAGTGGCGCGATATCATCTTGAGCGTCGCGCGCGAGGAGATGGGACATTTACTGACGGTGCAAAATGTCTTGTGTTTGCTGGGTGGCCCGATCACGTTCGAACGCGAGGATATCCCGTTCGACAACGCGTTTTATCCATTTCCATTCCGGCTCGAGCCGCTCACGTTGAGGTCGATTTCTTTTTACATTTTTGCCGAAATGCCTGCTCCACAGGAGTTGGCCAAAATGAAACCGGGCAAAGTGGGATCGCGGCTCTACGAATTCGCCCACGAAGACCAACAAAAGATTATCAAACAGGTCGAAGGCCTGGTGAAAGCGAACAAGGCGCACGCGGTGGGCGAGATTTACGAATGGATCATCAAGATCATCGGAAATCGCGAATGGATCGCGGACTCAGATTTCCGGGCTGAGAATTATTGTTACCAGGCATGCTGGGATGATTGGGGCAGAGGGTATGCGCACGCGCCGACTGGTCCATCCGGTCTGCAACAGAAATTGCACAGTGACAAGAGTCATTTGATCATTGAGCGGATGGCGACGCGAACGGAAGCGGTCGCGGCGCTCAAGGAGATTGCGGGGCAGGGAGAAGCGCCGCACCTTTTGCCGCGGGAACGAAGCGACTATTCGCACTTCGATCGATTCGTGGTGGTGTTCCAGGGATTGGAGCGCGTTAAGGGTTGGAAGCCGACGCGACCCGTGCCTCTGAACCCAACAACGTTCGCCGCCGGTTATCCACGAGGTTCGACCGAGATCACACACGCGGCATCCAAACACTGGGCCAGCCTGTTCAATATCCGATATCGAATGCTGCTGACTTATCTGGCGCATTCGTTCCGATTGGCGCGCACGGCTCCGGGCGAAGCGCCGGGAGTGCGCGGCGCGACGATGCACAAAGTTTTCGGAGAAATGTATAACCTGAAAACGATCGCGGGAATTCTCGTTCGAATGCCGCTTGATAAATCGGAAGACGAGAATCGTGCGGGCCCTCCGTTTGAGATGCCATACTCCGTCGATTTGCCAGCAGGCGAAGCCGATAGTTGGCGTCTGCACAAGGATATTATTGCGAGCTCAAACGCGGTCTGCAAAACCCTCCTCCGCGAGCAAAGAAAGTTCGCCAAGGTGACACCTTGCGAGGGACCCGATTACCTGAAAACGCTGCAGAGCCTGGATCGGCAGAGCGTCGAGTGGATTGATCGCATCCTCACAAACGATCGACTGAGCCGGAGGAGTGGAATATGAAAATCCAGGGACTGCGCATTCTTCCCCCGTTTGCGATTGGGCGCCTCGGCTCGGCCGAGGCGCCGGTTAATAATTATACGATCGAGGACAATCCCGATGACCCGCTGGCCTTTCGGCAAATTACACCCGCGGACACATTTATTATTGATCCGCGGACCGGAGAAATCGGTGGCGTTCGAAAAGATCCCGTGACGTTCAAGGATGGCGAGCGCATTCGGCCTGTCGCACCGTTTTTTGAAGTGTTTACAGTCTCATCGCACGGAGAGATGCAACCGCTGACGTTGCGGACGCTCAAGGAACTAGGGCTGACGGAGAAAGATGTTGCGTGGCGGATTGAAGCCGCGAATCGCAAGGTGTTTCGGCGCACGAACGACCCGAATGACAAAGTTGAAGCCAAAACCGAGTGGTTCAATGGTCATGCGCCGGTTTCGCTGGACGGCCGATGCAAAAACTTCATTAGTCATGAAGCGCACATCGCTTTTGGGCAGGTGCGGTATATCAGGCCGAACCCGGCGTTTCCGCAGATTCGGTTGCGCTTCATGCCCGGCAAAGGGCTGATTTACGGTCCGAAACTGGATGCGCATCAAGTGGCCAAGATGGACCCTGAAGTGTACCACGTTCCACGCGAGCAGGCCATCTATGACACAAAGAAAGGGCGTTGGTACAATTTTGAAGTTCCGGCCGGGATTGATAACAACGATCCCAATTACAAAGACAAGTTTGTTAACGAAACATTGCCACCTTCGCTTTACGCAATCACTCCGCCTGCGCCGTGCTGGTTGAACGACAACATAGCAATCAGCCGCGGCTATTTCGATGACGCCTGCGACGGCATCATTGAAGTCGCGCTCAAGCTAAAGGATGGAACCGAGTTGACCGCGAGCGCGCGG
>DASYTB010000703.1:0-1882 GCA_036002705.1 Verrucomicrobiia bacterium | reverse complement strand
GAAGACGAAAAGCGGAATTGCCAGCACCGGCGCTCTTCGGCTCAAGCCCGCGAATTCACCAATCGTCAGTTCCCCATGCCGCTCTTCGATCAAGCCGACAATGCCGAAAATTCCAACCACCGTCAGGCCATAGGTGAACATGTAATAAACCGCGGAGGCCGCCCCGTTTTCATTTCGAGCGAGAACGGCGAGCAGCGCATAGCCCGCATGGGCAACGGCGCTGTAGGCGAGCAGACGGCGAAAATTGGATTGGGCAATGGCCAGCAGGTTTCCGCAAATCATGGAAGCCGCGGAAATGGCTGCGATGGTCATCGTCCAACCGCGAACGGGATTCTCCAGCGCCGCGCTGCCGGCCTGCGCCGGAAGCGCGAACACAAAGAATTTCAAGAAAAGAATCAAGCTGGCCAATTTCGAACCGGAGGCAATGAGCGCCGCCGACGGGACGGGCGCGCCCTGGTAAGCATCCGGCGCCCAAAGGTGAAACGGAGCAACCGCCATCTTAAAACCGAAACCAACCGCCACCAGCACGATGGCCGTAATGAGCAGGGAGTTCAACTCGGTGTTGCGCAAGCCTGCCGCGATGACGCCAAAGGTGGTGGAACCGGAAAGCCCAAACACCAGGCTGATCCCGAACAGTGTGAAGGCCGCCGCGATACTGCCGAAAAGAAAATACTTTAGCGCGGCTTCGGCGGAGTGGATGTTCTGCTTGTTAAACGCCGTGAGCAGATAGAGTGAAAGACTCGTCAACTCGAGCGAAATAAACGCGGTCAGTAACTCCTCCGTCGCGACCAATAAGATCAGGCCAACGGTGGCAAGGAGAAGCAGGGCTGTGTATTCACCAATATGCACCGTGAACCGTGAAGGCGCCGCGATCAGGAGCGTCGCCCCCGCCAGGAGCAGCAGCGTGATTCTAACCAGTTTAATGAAAGGGGTAATTGCGAGCACGCCACTGTAGAACGTGCCGGGAGTGGATTGCCACACGGCGAAGCCACCGAAAAAGATCGTGATGGCCCCGATGATGCCAGCGACACAAGATCTAGACTCCGGCTTCCACGCACTGGCCTGGGTTTGATCCAGAAAAAGCGCAATGAGCGCTCCCACCACCAGGATAGTCTCCGGCAAGAGGCGAATCAGGAGCAGTTTGTAATCGAAAGGGATCATTTAGCCGGAAATAACTTTCTGGAAGAACTCCTGCTGAATTGCCGGTTGAATCAGGCGAAAGAGCAGCCCCGGAAACAGCCCGATCAAAATGGCAGTCCCAAGGAGCAGGCAGGCCCCGAGCCTTTCAGGAAGGCTGATCGGAGTTAAATGGGCGTCAGCATTGGCAACGAGAGGTTCCACGGAGTAAAAGGATCGAAGCAACGCGCGCAAGGTAAAACCTATGCCGATGAGAATACCTAACCCGGCTAATACGGTAATAACGGGCAACGATTTCCACGAGCCCATTAGAATCGAGGCTTCGGCGATAAAACCACTAAAACCCGGAAAACCCATCGACGCGAGACACGCGAGCAGAAAAGTAATGGCGGCAAATGGAAGCGCCTTTCCGAGGCCGAGACCTTCCAAAACCTTGAGGTCGCGCGTGTGCGTCCGTTCATAAACCATTCGTCCGACAACGGCGAAGAGCAGTCCCGCGATGATGCCGTGCGAGAACATCTGCAAAACCGCGCCACTTAGGCCGATCACGCTAAGCGACATTAAGCCCAGCAGGACAAAGCCCATATGACTGACACTCGAGTAGCCGATCACGAACTTGAAATCGCTCTGCGTGAGCGCGACGGCTGCGCCGTAAATGATCCCAATCAACGCGAGGACGGCGAAGGTATTTTGCCAAACCTTCAATCCTTCCGGGAAAAGCGTCATCGCCACCCGCAACGCTCCG
>DASYTB010000702.1:0-6990 GCA_036002705.1 Verrucomicrobiia bacterium | reverse complement strand
TCTTCGCGCCCTTTCTACCTGGCCGCCAGCCGGTTGGTTCCGGTGGCAAACGAATGACTAACTGGAAATTTTCCGGCCGAAAAAATGGATCGAATCCTCGTAACGCTGAGTCGTCTTTCGAATGCGCGCCACGACGCTGCGGCTCAAGGCCAGCAGAAAAGGAGCCGCCAGGGCCGGCGCTTCCTTGAGCAATTCAGCGAACCGCGCGGTTGGAATTCGCAGTAAGGTCGTATCGACGTTCACCGCCAGGTCCGCCGAACGCGGCCCCTCATCGAGCAGCGAGATCTCGCCCAGAAACTCGCCGGGGCCGACGCACGAGAGCGTGCATTCTCGCCCGTCCACCATCAGATACGCGCGCACCTCGCCTTCCAGCACGATGAACATCGAATCGCCGGGTTCACCCTTCTTCGCGATGCGCATAAACTGGTTCACGCGGACGATCTGCGCATAAGTCGCGAAGGACTCGATTTGCGCTTCGGTTAGTCCCTTGAACAATTCCAATTCCCGCAGGAGCTGAGTGACCGTTCTTCGCTCCTCCCGGCTCTTCTTGTGGGAAGAGTCGCGAGGTCGAGCGTTCGTCCGCTTGAGGGTCTCCGCCAGCTCTGGCCGCTCACCCGCCCGCTGCCAGGCGCCGTCCGCATTCGAAAAAATCCAGGATTCCGGCAAAACGCGTTCAATGGCCAGCCACTCCGTCACTTTCGCCAGTGAGATCGGTCCATAAACGACGTGATCCGACCCCCACACATGATACGATTTTTCGGACTCGGCAGGTTGCATTGGGATTCTGGCATCCCACCGGCTGATCTGTGGACGCCTTCCCGAGTAAACAAGCCTTTAACGCGCTCTGTCCAGCAAAAGTTGGCTTTAGTCGCTCGTTAGAACTCGTGAGAGCATCTCCATTCTTCGAGGCTAGAAGCCGAATCAAGCTACCTGCGGGCGCAACGCTGCAACCGGGGCGGCGGGCGCTGGCGGTGCGGCCGGCCCTTCGGATTTTGATTCGAAGGGCTCAAGCTCTTCCCCGTGGCGCACGAGCCGGGCGCTGTTGAAGACCACCATCAATGAACCAATGTTGTGCATGATGGCCGCGACAACGGCGTTCAGGATGCCGAAAGCGGCGAGCGTCAGGCCGACAATGATGAAGAGCACGCCGAAGAGGAAATTCTGGTTAATCACGTTGCGCGTGCTGCGGGAAAGGCGGATGAGAAACGGCAATCGTTTTAAGTCGCTATTCATGAGCGCGATGGTGGCGCTGTGAATCGCGACTTCGCTGCCAGCAGCGCCCATGGCCACGCCCATATCGCCAGCCGCCAGGGCAGGGGCATCGTTCACCCCGTCCCCGACCACCGCCACGCGATAGCCGCGGGCTTTGATATTGCGGACGAATTCAACTTTGTTCTGCGGCAGACATTCCGCGACCACCTCTTCGCAGCCGATTTCGCGCGCGACACGGGCGGCGACGGGTTGGCGGTCGCCCGTGACCATGGCGATCCGGCGAACACCCGCCCGTGTGAGCGCCGCAAGGGATTCGCGAGCTTCCGGGCGAATCTCGTCACGAAGTCCGATCCAGCCGAGGTATTTCCCATCGCGGGCCACATGGATGAGGCTGAAACCTTCGGTTTCGTTCAGATCGACTGACTTGTTGATGTCTTCTTTGATCCCGTTGTCCTTGAGCCATTGCGCGCGGCCCACGAGAATGTCGTTCGCGGCCACTTTGGCGCGAATACCGCGTCCGGCGGTTTCGGCGAAATCCTGCGGCTCGGCGAGATCGACCCCCGCCTGGGAGGAGACTTCCTGCAGCGCTTTGGCGGTGGGATGGTTGCTGTATTTTTCGGCGGAAGCGGAGATGTAAAGGAGTTCCGCCGCCGTCACCCCTTCAATGGGCGCCAGACGCGAGACAGCAAGTTTGCCGGTCGTGAGGGTTCCAGTCTTGTCGAAAATGAATGCGTTAACGCGGGCAGCGAGTTCGATATCAGCGACATTCTTGATTAGAATTCCAAGGCGAGCGGCGGCGGAGAGGGCGGCGACCATGGCGGTCGGTGTCGCCAAAATAAAAGCACAGGGGCAGGCAACCACCAGCACGGCAATGACACGGCTCAAATCGTGAGTAAATGCCCAAACAAGCGCTCCCATGACGAGAACGAGCGGCGTGTAGTAAACCATGTATTGGTCCACGATCCGCATGATAGGAAGTTTCGTTTTCTCGGCGGCAAGGATCAGGTCCCGAACCCGGCCCAGGGTGGTGTCATGGCCGGCCCGGCTGACGCGGATTTCGAGAACACCGGTGAGATTCTGGGTGCCGGCGAAAACTTCGTCGCCGGGCTTTTTATCAACCGGGAGCGATTCGCCAGTGATGTTGGCCTGGTTGAATGAACCTTGCCCATTGAGAATGACGCCATCGGCGGCAACATTGTCGCCGGGGCGAATGCGGATCACATCGCCCACGCCGAGATCGGAAGCGGCGATTTCTTCTTCCTTATTTCCAGCGATCCGCCGCGCTTTGGTGGGAGTGAGCTTAATAAGAGATTCGATGGACGCCCGTGCTCCGGCGGCCGTGCGGGTTTCGATGATTTCGCCGAGCAGCATGAAGAAGGCGACCAGGCCGGCGACCTTGTAATCGGCGGAAGCAAACGCGGCCAGGACGGCAATGCCGACCAATTCATTGATGCTGAGAATGCCGCGGCGAATATCTTTGAAGCTCGTTAGGACAATCGGGTAACCGAGAATGATCGCCCCGATCATGGCGCTGAACCAGCCGACCATCGTGCCCTTCGCGGCGTCCGTGCCAATCGCCGGCTGCTGGAAAAGGAAATCCACGACATAGGAGTTGATGATGAAAATCAGACCCACGACGGTTTGCGTGAGCCGCACCTGCGTGTGTTCGTGGTCGTGGCCGCAGCTTTCGCACCCGGGATCGTTTTCGTGCCCATGGTCTCCGCGCGCTTCGGCGGCTTCGCGACGGCTTAATAGGGATGTGACCTGCATTTTGGCTCCTTCTCAGTGAAAATTTAGCGGATGGGCTCGTTAATCTGCGACCGCCTCGGCGGCGGATTTAATAATAACCTGAGTTGCGGCTCCTGTCCTTCGGTCGAGGTGGGAATGACGAAAGCCGTTTGAACGTTTGTGAGAACGCGCCCCATCGCTTCGGCCTGAAGCCGCGCGCGAAAAAGCTCCGGATTCTCCAGATAATGCGGCAATAGGTCCTGGAAATATTTCGCGTCAGCGGAGGCTTCCTGGGCGAAACGGTTGGCGTCAATCCGCCCCTGATTGACGATCGCGGCAGCAATGCCGTTGGCCGTCGTCAGATTGCTGCTGGCATAAGCCTGCGCCTCATCGCGGGCCTTGCGGCGTTCGATCTCGGCGGTGGTGACTGCCTCAAAGTCTTTTCTGACCTGGCGGGGCGCAATGAGCTTGAGTTCATCGCAACTAACCACGGTGATTCCGAGCTTCTCCTCGTTCACGATGTCCTTGACGCGCTGCAGTAGCATATCGTGAAAGACAGCCTGGTCATAGCGGATCGCCCGGTCCACCGTGAAAAAGGAAGAAACATAGAACAGCGCGTTATCGATGGCATTCGTCACCAACGTCGGCGCTTTGACGAAATTCAGAACGTAATTCAATGGATCAGTAATTCGGTAGCTGATCGTGGCGCGCGCGTGGATAATGTTCCCATCGCCCGTGATGGTGTAGCCATCCACGGCCGGGTTGAGTGTCATATTTCCGGTATCCTTCTCATCCTGGCCGGAAGCTTCGGATTCAGCGGTGGTTTGGAACCAACCGGCGGTGGAACGGGCTGATTGAAGTTCCCCGACGGGAATACGGACGACCTCGTCAATGGGAGCCGGAAAAGAGAAATGCAAGCCTGGCCCGATCAGTTGCGCCGGACCAAGGCCCATTGGCTTTCCGAACCGAAGGATCATAGCCCGCTGTTGTGATGGAACGGTAAAAATACCGGAGGCAAAAAACAGCACCACCAAACCGACCATGAGGATTTTGACGATGACGAAGCTGCTGCGCAGGGCCTCGGTGAGCGCGCGCGAACCGGCTTCCTCAATGACCGTCGGGTTGGGATCGGCTGGGGGCGGAGGTGGTGGCGTTCCAGCCGCGACCTGCTCGGTCGTGCGAGGTGGCTCGTGTTTCATCTCCGAACTCATTTGGATACTTTTCCTTCGCCACCATCCGAGGAAAGAGCCGGACCGGTGGGGCGCGCGGTTTTCTCGGGCTCGGGTGACGGTTGCACAATGGTGCTCTGGAGCAACAGGTTGAAAGGAGCGGTCCGTGGATCAACCACGAGCGTGGCGCTCTTGCCCAAGGCTTTCTCGAGCGCCTGAACCTGCAGAAGAAACTTCGCGAATTCGGGATTCTGGTTGAAAACGCTGAACGACTGCTGAGCTCGGGCTTCGGCTTCGCCACGGATCTTCTTCGCCTCGTTTTCCGCTTTCGCGAGAATCTCGCTCTTATCGCGGTCGGCGGTGCTCTTGATCCGATACGAGTCGCCTTCGCCGAGCGCTTTCAAATGATCCACTTCGCGCTGGCGTTCGGCGGTCATACGATCGAAAACTTTCTGCGTGACAGACTCCGGCAGGCCGAGCCGTTTAATGCCGACGAATTCAACGGCGACGCCGTATTTGGTGGCGAGAACATTCTGGCGAATCGTATTCAGAATTTCCTGCTCGACCTCGGTGAACTTGACCATTTTCGGATCGCGGTTCACGAAATCTGTAAAGTCATGACGCCCGAGAACCGCTTTTTTCGTCGTGCGGACAAGGCTCTGCAATTGCGGTTCGGCCGCCTCCGGTGTTCCGGTCGGAAAGCTGTTAAAGAACTCACGCGGGTTCTGGATGGTCCAGCCGACGTAAACGCTCGCGAGCAGATTATATCCGTCGCGGGTCAGGGTCTGGTCGAATTCATCTTCAAAATTATGAATCCGCTTGTCGAAGGTATAGACGCGTTGGATCGGCGCGGGCCATTTGAAATAGAGGCCGGGCTTTTCGATCGGGTCCGCCGACGGTTTGGCGAAGGTGGTCACCACCGCGACTTCTGTCTGCCGCACCTGGAAGGTAAACAAGAGCAAAAAGAAGATTAGCAGGAGGAGGATTCCTACCACTAACGTTAGAGCATTGCGTTTCATTCGTCGTTACGAGGGTTGCAAAATTATTTTTTTCCAGGAATCGGAATGTCACTCATGTTCGGCGCGATCTTCTCCTGAAGGTCGATTTGAAATGAATCGTGAGTGTTGGTCGCGGTCTTCACGATGAAATGAATGTTCGTCGCGTTGTTCATGAGCGGTTGCAGATACAATCGCTCCTTATAAACGGATGGGGCAGCCTGATAGGCGAGAAGCTGGTTTTTGAATTGCGCCGCCTGGCCATCCGCATTCGCGACACGCTCGAACTTGAAGGCCTCCGCTTCGTGAACGAGACGACCACCTTCGCCGCGCGCGAGCTCGACTGTTTTGAAGGCGTAGCCCTCCGCTTCCAGAATCTTGGCTTCGCTTTCCTGCCGGGCACCGACGACGTTTTCAAAAGCCTTCGCCACTTTCTGGGGAGGATGAAGGTCCTCGAGGCCGACCAGGACGATCTTCACACCCATCTTGAGCGCGTCGGCCTGATCCTGGATCGCCTTTTGCAGATCAGCCGCCGCCTTCGCCTGGCCGCTGGACATCACCTCGAAAAGATCAACACCCACAAGATAACGCGAGACTTCGCGCGTGGCGATGCGCTGCAGGAGGTTGCTGGAATCAACATGGTTATAGGCAAAAGCGCGAACATCCTTGATCTGGTATTGAATAGGAATACCGACGGTTAGCAGATCGACAGGCACTCCGCCGGTGATCGTGTTCGTATCGCCGGGCGAAAGGTTCTCCTTCGCGGCCACCATGAAATTTACGGGGTTTTCCTCGTGCTTCACCGCCCAGGCAATCGTTTTGGCCTGCTCTTCATCGGGCGGGTTGCCGACGTTGAAGGTTTGGATTTCCTGGGTCCGAAAACGATAAACTTTATCGATCGGCCACGGCATTTTCAGGTGCAGTCCGGAATTGAGAAGGTTATCCCTGCCGACGGGGCGGCCAAACCGCTCGAGAAGCGCTTCTTCGCCGGGATTGACAAAAACAAAGCACGAGGAGAGCACCAGAACGATGAATTGGACGAGAATCAGCCACGCGAGCGCTTTCTCGAGAAACTGGTAAAACCAGGTCTCGGAAACCTTGAATCCGAACTGATAGTCGAGCGCCTGGGCAGCCGTCGTGAAGATCCCTTCAGGTTGCGCCAGCAGACCGAGAAGGCGGCTTTCATACACGAGGCGCTCCTGTTTTCCGCGAACGCGAGGCCGGTAAACTTCAAGAACCAGATTGAGCAGCGATTCGACGGCGGCCAATCCGAGAATGACCGCCAGGACTCGCGAAAGATAATAATCCGCCAGCGGCACACCGAAGAAAATGAGCGCGAGACAGAGGACGATCAGCGCGAAAATGTACGAACCCAGAACGAGGAAACTCGCGACCGGCCGCAGGAGGCGCTGCTTTTCGAACCGCGCGATATTGGCGGAGTATTTGCCCAGCAGAAAGAGAATCAGGGCGAGGACGGCATAAAGGGCGAGCGCTATAAAAGGCTGCCTGGGCGCGATCACGAGCGCCATATCAAGCGAGCGCCAAAGGAGATAAGCGGCGGCGGCCTCGACGAGAAACAGGAAAATGGTAAACCCCGGCAGAAAGAAGCGTTCGAATTGTTCGCGGGAGCGACGCGCGGGAAAAGTTTCCGCTTCGGTCGAGAAAAGACTGGCCGCGTTCTTTTCCCGGGAAATCTCATCGAACTCGAGCTTCTCGAGGCGCTCCTTTTCCTCGAGGCCCATTTGGAAGAAACTGATCAGGCCGACAAAAAAGCCGATCCCGAAGAAAACCGCGCCCACCTGTCCGGCCA
The DNA here is from genome assembly GCA_036002705.1 of Verrucomicrobiia bacterium. Taxonomy (GTDB): domain Bacteria; phylum Verrucomicrobiota; class Verrucomicrobiia; order Limisphaerales; family SXQI01; genus DASVNK01. Next base: position 76 of record DASYTB010000702.1, on the reverse strand, counting down.
GGCTGTTCGTATATCGGCCCAGGACATACGAAAGGCCGCCCGCGATCAGCAGGACAACAAAATTGAGAACACCGAT
>DASYTB010000701.1:0-10209 GCA_036002705.1 Verrucomicrobiia bacterium | reverse complement strand
TCATGCTCACCCTCGGCACCGGCGTCGGCGGCGCGGCCATCGTGGATGGACGTTTGCTCGAGGGGCATATTGGGCGCGCCGGGCATCTCGGCCACAATTGTCTCGATATGGATGCGCCGCCGGATATCACAGGCATTCCCGGCAGCGTCGAATTTTTCGTGGGGAATTATAACATCCAGGAGCGAACGGAGGGAAAATTTCCCACCACCCATGCGCTGATCGAGGCGTTCAACCGCGGCGATGGCGATGCCACGGAAATCTGGATGTGCTCGATCAAAGCGCTCGCCTGCACGATTTCCACCTACATTAACGTGCTCGATCCGGAGGCCGTGATCATCGGAGGGGGTGTGGCGCGCGCGGGAAAAGCGCTCTTTGATCCACTCGAACGCGCGCTTCGTCCCATCGAATGGCAACCGGGCGGCCACAGCGTCAAATTGATTCCGGCGGAATTAGGCGAATTCGCCGGCGCGATTGGCTCCGCGCGGAATGCTCTCAACACATGTTCGGCGGCAGGGGCGTAATCAATTCGAGACACAATTGTGCTGGATAGACAGGCGTCCTGGCTGTCAGCCCTGCTCAGACCTCCCGGCCGCGAGCGGTTCCTCGGCGTCACTCGTGGCGCGAAGATTTAACATTGTCTCTTCGAAAAGAGGCAGCCTGGCCACGAGGAGCGCGGCTGCAATCGCGGTGAAGGCAAGAAAGTAAAGACCGATGATGCTGGAGCTGAATCGGTGCTCCAGCCAGGTCTTGACGCTTGGGGCGACGAAGCCGCCGAGATTTCCCAGAGCGTTGATCGTCGCGATTCCAGCGGCCGCGCCGATTCCGCCAAAATAGGCCGTGGGAAAGGTCCAAAAGATCGGCTGGGCGGAAATGATCCCGGCGGTGACCAGGCACATCGCGGCAATAGCGGGCGCGGGCGGAAGATTGACGGCCAAGGCAAGCCCGAGCGCGATGCCCGCGAGTGAGATGATCGCGAAGGTCCGGCGATAGCCTGTTCGCGCGGCGAGGCCCGGCCAAAACGAGGTGACGAGAATCGCGCAGGCCCACGGAATGGCCGAAATCACTCCCACCCAGAGTCCCACTTTCACTCCCAAAAGCGCGCCGACCTGCGTGGGCAAATAAAACGCCACGCCATACCCGCTGACCTGAATGAGAAAATAGATTGCGGCGAAGTGCAGAAGCCGCGGATTGCGGAAAACCGCGCCAAAAGTGACCGCACCCCGCTCTTGCTTTGTCCGCTCCTCGGCCGCAATGGCCTTCGACAGGGCCTCCCGTTCTGCCGCCGGCATCCACAGGGCCTTCGCGGGCCGGTCCGTTAAAAAGAAGAAAGCCCAAACTCCCACGATCGCCGCGAGCAGACCCTCCGTGGCGAACATCAATTGCCACCCCGCCAGCCCGAAGACGCCATTCATTTCGAGCAACGCGCCCGAGAGCGGACCGCCCAACATCAAAGCCAGAGGTGATCCGAAATAAAAGAGCGCCATCATCTGGCCTCGGGCCCGCGCCGGAAACCAGTAGGTGAGATAAAGGATCGATCCGGGAAAAAACCCTGCCTCGGCCGCGCCCAGCAGGACCCGAACGGCGGAAAAAGAGAAATCCGTTTTGGCAAAAACCGTCGCAGCGGAAATCAGGCCCCAAACGACCATGATGCGCGCCAGCCAAATTCGCGCGCCCACTCGATGAAGGACCAGGTTGCTCGGAATCTCAAAAAGCGCGTAAGTCAGAAAAAACACCCCGGCCCCGAGCGCGAACGCTGCATCACTGATTCCCGTCGCCGCCTGGTAAGCCTGTTTGGCGTAGCCGATATTCGCCCGGTCCAGATAGGAAAGGACGTACATCAGCAGCAGAAACGGAATCAGCCGGCGCCTGGACCTGCTGATCGCCCGATCCAGCACATCTGGTTCGGCCAGGAATTGGGGCATTGATCACCATCCTGCCGCGAGGGAATGACGGCAGGCAATTCGAATATAACCTCCAGCCACGTTTTTCACGGTAAAATGTCGCGTTTCACAGTGGCCGAGCTTGTCCATGCGACCGAAGCGAGGGTTCCGGCGCCTTTTTTATTTCACTTAGTCGGCTTTTTCACTTACCTCTCGGCTTGTGCCGGAATATCTGGATCTGAAGGACAAGGTGGTGCTCCTGACGGGCGGCGCCAATGGAATTGGGGCGGCGACGGTGCGGGCGTTCGAAGCGCAGGGCGCGCGCGTGTTCTTTTGCGATCTCGATAAAAGCGCCGGCCAAAAGCTCGAACGGGAATTGCGCAATTCGCGTTTTTCGCGAGTTGACCTCACCAATGAGCGGCAGATCCTACGCTGGATCGAACAGGTGCGGAAGGCCGCGCCAGCGATTCATATCCTCGTGAATAACGCCGCCATAGATCCGCGGATTCCATTGGATGAACTTGCCACCGATCGGCTGGATGAGATTTATGCTCTCAATCTTCGACCTTACTTTATCTGCGCTCGCGAATGCGCGCCGCACATGCCGGCAGGTCAAAGCTCGATTGTTAATCTCTCTTCGATCACGTTTCACACTGGGGCCATTCGGATGTCGGCCTACGTGGCGACCAAGGCGGGTATTATCGGGTTCACTCGCTCTCTCGCGCGGGAACTCGGCCCCAAAGGAATTCGCGTCAATACCGTTTCACCAGGTTGGGTGATGACCGACCGGCAGTTGCGCGAATATGTCGATGCGGAAGCGAGGCGATTGATTCAGGGTTCGCAATGCATTCCGGATTTGTTGCAGCCCGCCGATTTGGCGGAAGTGATTCTGTTTCTCGCCAGCGATGCTAGTCGCGCGGTCACGGGGCAGGAGATTCTGGCGGATCGCGGTTGGGCTCATTCTTAACCGTATCCAGGCTTCTACAATACCTATCAAAGCGACACTGCGCCCGTCGCGCGGAGATTGGGCACAAGGATTTCGTGACAATGGCCCGCCGCGAGTGTCAAAATCAGTGATGGAAGCCTCTGTCATGACCGATCTGGCCCGGGAGTCTCGAGACGCGGTGCGAAAACCGGCGTGGGTTTGCGACGAGTTTGGCGCCATCTACGAGGCGCACTCGCAGTGCATCTTTTATTTGGCGCTGCGGCTTTTGGGCGATCCGGCGCAGGCGCAGGACGCGACGCATGACGTTTTTCTCAAGGCATTTCGCAAGATGGATTCGTTTCGCGGCGAGTCTGGCATTCGCACCTGGCTTTACCGCATCACGCTGAACCATTGCCAGAACTTGCAGCAGAGCTGGCATGCCCGGCACATGTTCAGCAATGCCGATGACGCTGTTTGGGAGACGGCAGGAACGGTGTCCGATGATCCGTTGCGGGTGCTCGAAACGAAGGAACTCGGCCAGCGAATTCAGCAGACTCTGGAGAAACTGCCCGAAGAATATCGAGTGCTGCTGCTGCTCGTCGCCGACCAGGAATTGAGCTACGAGGAGATTGGCCACCTCACTGAGCAAAGCGCTGACGCCGTCCGCGGGAAGCTTCATCGCGCTCGCAAATCCTTTGCCGCCCATTTCAAGAAGTCAGCATGAAAACCCAACACCAACGAAAATGAGCACTGAATTTTCCAGACTGCGGCAGGAGCGACGCAACGAACAGAGGCAATTCGAAAACCAGCAGGGTCAAGTCCAGGCAAAGGAATTCGCGTCCGTGGAGGATCTGTTGCGCCTTGATTCGGCACAAAACCCCGTCCCACTCGAAGTTGGCGAACAACTGAATAACTCGATAGCCGCCGAAGCGCCGCCAAGCCGGCCCTGGTATCGGAAGATCTTCGGCCGGGCGTGATGTTTCCAAAGGCGGTGTCGGATGCCAACGAAGCCAATGCGCGCCTGTTCGAAAGTCTTTTTGCACGGCTATGCAAGCAAGTGTTGCCACCCTCTCCAGCTTCAACCTGGCTGACCGTGCCCGCCGCGCTCTTTTGGAGCGCGGCTTCGTCCCGGATTTTTCACCAGAGGTCGCTGCTGAAATCAACCGTATCCGGAGCAGCGGCCTGCCCGCCGTTGAAGATTATACAAAGCTCTTCTGGTCTTCCATTGACAACGAAGATTCACGCGACCTGGATCAAATCGAGTATGCCGAGCGAGCTCCCGATGATTCGATTCGCCTGCTTGTCGGTCTCGCGGATGTTGCTACCTCAGTTCGGCCAGGTGGCCCAATTGACCGCCACGCGCATCAAAACACCGTTTCCCTCTATACGCCCGGTCATATTTTTCCCCTGCTTCCGCCTCAACTTTCTACCGGAATGACCTCGCTGCTCCCGGACCAGCCGCGCCTCGCCGTCATTGTGGAAATGCTGATCGTGGAAGATGGCGAAATTCACAATTCAAAGATTTATCCCGCTCTGGTTCAGAACCAGGCGAAACTCGCCTACGAATCAGTCGGTGAATTCCTCGAAGGCCGAAACAACTCGCCTCAATTCGGCTCCGCTGAGCTTCGCGAACAAATTACTCTTCAGCTCGAAGCCGCCCGCCGGCTGATCACTCTGCGCCACAAGATGGGTGCTCTGACTTTCTCCTCGAATGAAGCCCAACCCGTGACTCGCGACGGCGAAGTCGTCGATCTGAAACTCGTGACTCCGAATCGCGCTCGCGATTTGATCGAAAGCTTTATGATCGCGGCCAACGTCGCGACCGCGACGTTTCTGAAATCGCGCGGATTTCCCATTCTCGAACGTGTTGTCGATGCCCCGCGCCGTTGGGATCGTATCTGCCAAATCGCCGCTCAGTTCGGACTCAAGCTGCCCGACCAGCCTGCGCCCAAGCCGCTCTCGGATTTCCTCGCCGCTCGCCGTGTCGCCGATCCTCAACATTTTCGCGATCTCTCGCTCACGGTTTTGAAACTGCTCGGCCCCGGCGAATATCGCGTTGAATATCCCAATGGTCCTCAGTCCGGCCACTTTGGCCTGGCGCTGGATGACTACAGTCACTCCACCGCGCCAAATCGGCGTTTCGCCGACATCGTTCTCCAGCGCCTCCTTTTTGCCGCTTTCCAAAATTCGGCTCTCCCTTACTCGAATAGCGAACTTGAAGAGATTGCCGCCCACTGCACCGAGCGCGAAGACGCTGCCCGCAAAGTCGAGCGTCTCATGCGCAAAGTAGCCGCCGCCTACATCATGCGCGACCGCATCGGGCAGACGTTCTCCGCAATCGTCACGGGCGCTTCGCCCAAAGGCACCTACGTGCGCCTGCAAGCGCCACCGGTTGAAGGTCGAATCATCCGAGGTGAAGGTAGCCTCGATGTTGGGGACCGGATCAATGTGCGTTTGCTGTCTGTTGATCCGGAGTGCGGATTTATTGATTTTGCGCGAGTTTGAAACCTCTAAAGCCACGTAAACCCCGGAAATTTCTTCTGCAAAGCCGGCTTGAGTTTCGGATACTCCCTGGCTCGGAACTGCGGCCAATCGCTCGTGCTCTGGATGCGCTTGCCGTCTGGTTGGCAAAGCCAGGTCTTCACGGAAACTCGCCCTTCGCAAAGGCGCGGATGTTCAGTCGCGCCGAAGCATTCGTGCAGCTTCACTTGGAGTTCGGGTGGATTCAGCGCTAGATCTTCCGAATAAAGCAGTTTTTGTTTCTTTTCGTTGGGCCAGGCGATTGCCGATGGCGCAAGTTCGTCCACCCAGGCCACCTGTTCCGGCGCGAGATGCGAGCGGATCGCATTCCTTAGCTCGATCCCCTGCGTCTCCTTGGCCAGGGTCAAGCCATGGAAGGCACGAGCGAGGGCGTTCTTCAGCGCGGCCGAGTCATAGACGGGAAACTCGAGATCAGGCGCCGCCTTCGCGATCAGGTTCACGCGGGCGATAAACTGCTTCAGTTCGTGGTTGAAAAGCGGCAGTTCGAATAAACCGTCGAAATAAGCCTGCGCCAGGGCCCGTCCGCTCGCCACCGGGTCGAGCTCCTTTTGGTGTTCCTGCGCGACCACCAAATCAAGGAACCGAACGTAGCGGATCGCCGCCACACGTTTGTGAATCGGATCATAAACGTATTCGATCCGCTCCGAAAAATGCCGCGGAAACGATTCTCGCAGCCATTCGAGTTTCACCGCCGTGGCGAGGCCAAGCAGCGTCAGGTTGCCTTGCTTCCCACTCACTTCGCGAATCGAACCAACCACCAGATGCGGCGCCTTTTGCGCAACGCTTTCGCGGGCCAGCGTACCGGTGCGTCCTTCCGTTAACAGGCAGTCCAGAGTGCCCTGATCTTTGCGCACGCAAAATTGATCCACAAATCCCGTGAGAATACAGCGTTGCAGCATTTCCGCGGAGCATTCACCGGCTGCGTCTCCCAAATGTGAGCGGGCAATTCCATATATTTGCTGCCACGTCAGCGCCACTTGTTGCGCCGCGAGGGCATGGACACCGTAGCGTCGGCAGGCGTCGATATTGAATCCATTGCGTTGAGCAAACTTGAACCCTTCGATCAACACGAAGAAATCCGACTGATCGCTCGCTTCGAACTGCTCGCGCGCGGTGGCAATGTGTTTGTCATCACGGCTGAGCCTGACCAACAAATCCCGTCCGCTCACCAGGGCCGCGCAAAGGGAGGCGTCCTTCACACAGCCGTAGCGCGCGGCTTCGACCAGCATCCGCGAGTAACGGGGATGCATCGGAAGCCGCAACATTTTACGGCCAATCTCCGTCAGATCGCTTTGGCTGGCGGCGTCGATTGAAATCGCGCCGAGCGCTTCGAGAAGTTTTTCCGCGCGCTCGACCGCCTGCGGGTCCGGTTTGTCGAGCCAACCAAATTCCGCGGCTTGGCGAATCCCGAGCGAATGCAGCAACAGGACCACCTCCGCGAGATCGGCGCGCTGAATCTCGGGCGTATTCCGTTCGGGCCGATTAAGATGATTGCTCTCCGTCCACAACCGACGGCACGTTCCGGGCGCAGTTCGACCCGCGCGGCCCTTGCGCTGATCAGACGATGCTCGGCTGATTTCTTCAATCAACAACGTGCCAATTCCGCGCTCGGCGTCATATCGCGCCACTCGCGCCAATCCACTATCCACCACATGGCGAACGCCGGGAATAGTCACCGACGTTTCCGCCACATTTGTTGAAACAACCACTTTCCGCAGCGCGTTTTCCGCGAATGCCCTGTCCTGCTCATCCGGCGGCAATTCGCCATGCAACGGGATCAATGCCAGCCGTTCATTCACACGAGCATTCCGCAGTTCCGCGAGGGTCGCCTGGATTTCGCCCATGCCGGGCATGAAAACGAGCACGTCCCCAACTTCGCCCCTGTTGATGATGTCAGTAACGGCCTCGGCGGCTTGTTGTGCGATCGGGACCTTTTCGCCGAATGGCAAATAGTTCACTTCCACCGCGAACATCGTCCCTTCCGAAATGACCACGGGGCAATCACCCAGATATTTCGCCACTGACGTGGTATCCAGCGTCGCGGACATCACGATTACTCTCAGCTCCGGCCCGCGATTCTTTTGCAGCGACTTGACCAGTCCGAGCGCCACATCGCTGAGCAGGTTTCGTTCATGGAATTCGTCAAAGATAATCGCATCGATCCCTTCCAGCGTCGGATCGTCCTGGAGCCAGCGCAACAGAATGCCCTCCGTGACAAAACTGATCCGCGTTCCCCGGCTGGTATAATCCTCAAAACGAATTTGATATCCGACCTCCTGGCCGAGACGCGAATTACGCTCCGCGGCGACGCGCGCCGCCAGAGTGCGCGCGGCGACGCGGCGTGGCTGGAGAACAACAACCCGCTTGCATCCAAGCGAGTCCACCAGCATTTGCGGGACTTGCGTGCTTTTCCCGGATCCGGTCGGCGCGGCCAGAACAAGCCGCGATCCAGACTTTCTGGCACCGCGTAACGCGTCAAGAATGGCCGATTCAACCTGCCAGATGGGCAGCGCCTTCCGCCCAGCGGAAGTTCCCAACGGCTGCGAAGCGGAAGTTTCCAACGGCTAAACGAAGTGGATTAACACCAAAAATAAAATGGTCAGAACCGTCATCATGCCATTCGGCATGAATTTCTTGCTTCCAGCCAAGCGCTTCACAAAGAAGATCAGCAACACAATCATCGGTATCCAGTAGTACGGAAAGGCCGATGGAACCAACGCGAAGATGGCCAGCACGAGAGCAAAAATGCTCGAAGCAATCAGCGAAGCCTTGCTGCCCGCCTTAATGAAGCCCATCAACCCGCCCGCCATCAGCAGCGCGATATAAACCCACAAAAGAATCTGTCCCGTCGTCATCCGCGAATCTTCCCATCAATCAGTTTGCACGTCCAAGGACAAAATCTCGCCCGGTTCGCACTCGGCATAAACGCGAAAAGGCCGGCAGCAAACCTCGCAATCGGTGGTAAATCGCTGCGTCCGCACCGAAGTGTCGATCACCAGCTCAAAGGATTGGCCGCAGAAGGGGCAGGTGATTTCAGCTTCTTCTTGCATTAGCTGGTTCCGCGTTTTCTCTCCTGATCACGCCGCAACGCCGCATTTATCAGCTCGGGAGAGTGACGATGATTGGTTTGAGTCAACTTGTTCAGCGCGGTCTGGAGGTCAATTAATTCTGAAATCGCGGCGAACTCCGGAACCCCGATTGTTCCGATTACAGGTAAGGAACGGGCCAGCGCCTCGATGCGTGCGTCCCGATCATCGACCAATAGCAAACCGAAGGGCCGCATTTCCCCGAGTGCGATGGCTTCAGCTTCTCCCGGGTCAAGGTCGAGATTGAGATCGGAAAGCGGGGATTTTGTCTTCACCCATGACGGCAAATCGTGAGACCAACCTCTCACCTTCTCGGGAGTGCGGGCCGAGCGCAATTCCCGGAGGACCGCGCTTGGGACAATCACCTCCCCGTAGAGCGGCGGCAAAACATAAATACAGTCAATCAGGGTCAGGTAATTCAGAGGTCCGGTGTCTGCGATGACAACACTCACTTCGTTGGGAAGAGGCGCCTGTTCGTCTGAAGATCTTTCTCAAGATCCTCCGCAGTGTAATCGTGCGTGATCCCGTTCCGAGCAAGAAGATCTTCCGTGTCAAACCAACTTAACCCCAGCGTTTTTCGTAGTTGGTGCCTTGATATCTTATGATTTCGATATGCGTCCAGAACCAGGCACTCGAGTGCGCGCCGTTTCGACTCCTCCGGGGTAGTGCCCAATGCCTTTTCGATGTTTTCTGGAATTTCCAGAACCATATCGTGAACTATCGTTCCGCCACGCCTCTCACTCAAGCTCTTTTACTTTACGAACCCGTGCAGCTTCAACCACCGCAGGCATTCCTCCGTCCAGGGATGTCCGTTCGCAAGACCAATCCCGTGCCGGCCCTTCTCGTAAATGTGCAGTTCGTACGGGACGTGATTCTTCTGCAGCGCCATCGCGAACATTTCACTGTTTTCGGCCGGGACCGCGTTATCTTCCATCGTGTGCCAGAGAAACGTGGGCGGAGTCTCCTTCGTGACCTGAAGTTCATTCGACAAAAGTTTCACCAGATCCTCCGGTGGATTTTCGCCCAGCAGGTTTTTCTTTGAACCTTGGTGCGTCTTCTCGCCCAGCGTAATCACCGCGTAGCAAAGGATCCCGAGATCAGGCCGCGAGTTTTGGCGCTCGATCAGGTCTGAAGCGTTCGGGTCGCCTTTGTCAAAATGCGTGAGCAACGTCGAAGCGAGATGCCCTCCGGCAGACGAACCCATGATTCCAATCCGATTCACATCAATGCTCCACTCGCCGGCGCGCGCCCGGACCGTGCGCACCGCCCGCGCCGCATCTTCCAGCATCCGTGGATGTCGATAACCCGAGGAACCGAGCCGATACTTGAGCACGAAGCCGGTCACTCCGTGCTCCGCCAGCCAGACCGCGTAATCCTTGCCTTCGTGCGGCGCCAACCCTCCATATCCGCCGCCGGGACAAATCACCATCGCCGCTCCGCTCGCTTTCCCTTCGGCGGGGCGAAAGACCGTCAGCGTGGGAACATCTTTATCCGCCGTGCCGAGCGCTCCGGGCGCGCCCTTCTCCCAAAGCGGAAATGTATCCTGCGCGTGAATCGCCATCGAAAACAACAAAGTGCAGACGGAGGTCTTTAATACTCTCATAACTGGATTACTGATAACTGAACACTGCCGCGACTGAATTATTCAAGCGCTTTCTCCGCCTCGTTCCGGTCATGAAACGTCAGAATCCGCACGCCGCGGTCGTAATGAAAAAGGCTCAGGATGCGCAGCCCAATATCCTTCCGCGGGTCTGGAATGATTCGAATCACCTTGCTC
>DASYTB010000700.1:0-6812 GCA_036002705.1 Verrucomicrobiia bacterium | reverse complement strand
ATAAATTGCCAGCTTGTTAATTCCCGTAGCGCGACTTCAAACACGATATCCGGGTATTTCTTAGCTTCGCCGAGGCACCAAGGACTCGTCCGGCTCCGCCCCGGCTTTCTTCAGCGCGGCGCGCATCGTCGCCTGCCCGCGTGTGACGATGTCGAACTCTTCCTCGATGAAACAATCTTCGAGAAAGCCGCCGACCCACGTTTTGATCCGCTCGTGCTCGTCCGAAGTGCTCGTGATTTCGAGGTCGCCATCCAGATAATAAAGTCGAGGACCCGGGCGATCATCTCTGAGTGTCTTGTCGAACCGCAAGTAGTGCGCCATGACACCCCGCAAACGATAACGCGCTGCTCCGGCTCGGCGCCGCCCGGCAGTCGAGCCGGGCGAAGGAGATCGTCATGCCGGCGCACATCCTCCGTTCGCGTCAAAATCGGTACAACCATGCAATTAGCCTATTTGGGCAATCCAGACCGCCGCAACTCTCCCTTCCAGGTCGCGATTAATCAAATGCGTGCCCGGCGCAGCAAAGAACATCCCGGACCTTGTGCCGCACGAGTTCTTTCACGCGGGCTCGGGCCGGGGCGAGATATTTGCGGGGGTCGAATTCTTTGGGATTATCGAACAGGACTTTCCGAATGGCGGCGGTCATGGCCAGGCGCAAATCGGTATCGATATTCACCTTCGTGCAGCCGGTGCGGCGCGCGACTTCAATATCGGCTTCGGGAACGCCGGCCGTGTCCTCACCCATTTTGCCGCCGTACTTGTTGATATCAGCGACGAGGTCCTTTGGCACGCTGGAGGCGCCATGCAACACCAGGGGGTAGTCACCGAGGCCGGCATCCATGAGGGCTTTCTTGATCGCCTTCAGACGATTCAGATCAAGATGTTGCTCCCCTTTAAACTTGTAAGCACCATGCGAATTGCCGATGGCAACAGCGAGTGAATCCACGTTGGTGGCTTTGACGAACTTGACCGCTTCCTCGGGATGCGTGTAAACGCCGCCATGGGAATATTCCCCTCCTTCCTCACCCTCGTCGAATTGGGCTCCGACAAGCTGGCCGAGTTCCCCTTCGACAACGCAGTTATGTTTATGGGCGTAATCCACGACTTTTTTGCAAAGCTCCGCGTTCTTTTCAAAAGGGAAATGGCTGCCGTCGATCATCACGCTGGTGAACCCTTCATCGATGCACTCCTTGCAGAGTTCAAATGTGTCGCCGTGATCCAGGTGGACCGCGATGGGAATGTTGGAAAGGCTGACGGCGGCTTCGATCAACTTCTTCAGGTACACGGGGTTGGCGTACTGTCGCGCGCCCTTGGAAATCTGGAGCATGACCGGCGCTTTCTCCTCCTCGCACGCTTCGACGATGGCTTGAAGCAGCTCCATGTTGTTGACGTTAAAAGCCCCGAGCGCGTACTTGCCCTTGAGGGCCTTCGCGAACAGCTCTTTCGTATGAGTTAATGGCATAATATTCCTGTTTCGAATTCAACTCGCACCCCTGTGCGACAAAGCGGGTATGTTAAAAATCCCGAGTGGGAATTTAAAGCAAAAACGAGAACGCTTCGTGAATTGCAATTCACACGCCGTTCGTGTTTGTAGAACTATCCACAACACATTTCTCCATTTTTCCATTCCAACAAACTCTTAACCAAAGACTTACATTAAAACTATGAAAAAAGCAGTCAACATTCTCATCCACAACGTCCACCGGCCCCGGCCGCCAGTCCCTGGTTGAATGCGAACTCCCTTCAGACCTGACCGATTACAAGCGGCTGCCGAATTTGCTTCACTCTCCATCGGGCCCGCTTTAGAATTCTCGATAATCCCCCAAAGAGGAATCGCTTCGGATCGAAGCTTAAACTTGAAAAGGAGAACAATGAGCAGCGCCACTTTAGAAGCACCCAAAGCCCGAGCCAATGGCAAAGCCAAAAGCAATGGCCACAATGGCAAGAGCGGCAAGACCGGACCGTCCGCAAAAAAGCTTCCGGTTTCGATTCGGCAAACAAAAATGCTGATCGATGGCAAATGGCTGAACGCCGCCAGTGGTGAAACCTTCGAAACGTTGAACCCCGCCACCGGCGAAGTGCTCGCTCATGTCGCGGCCGGTGACAAGCCGGACATTGATAAAGCCGCCCAGGCGGCCCGGCGCGCTTTCGAGAAAGGCCCCTGGCGCAAAATGAGCGCGCGCGAACGAGGCAAGTACCTCTTCAAATTTGCTGATTTCATCGAGAAGAATCAGGAGGAACTCGCGCTGCTGGAATCGCTGGACAACGGCAAGCCGATCAGCGACAGTCGCGCGGCCGATCTCCCCCTCGCCATCGAATGCTACCGCTACTATGCGGGCTGGGCCGACAAGATCGAGGGCAAGACCATCCCTGTCAGCGGGCCTTATTTCACCTACACCCGCCACGAACCCGTGGGAGTCGTTGGGCAGATCATTCCATGGAATTTTCCTTTGCTCATGCAGGCGTGGAAATGGGCCCCGGCGTTGGCCGCAGGTTGCACCAGCGTGCTTAAGCCGGCCGAACAAACCCCGCTCACCGCGTTGCGCGTTGGTGAACTCGCCCTCGAGGCAGGGATTCCCGAAGGTGTCGTGAACATCGTTCCAGGCTTCGGTGAAACCGCCGGCGCCGCCATCTCGGAGCATATGGACATTGATAAGGTTGCCTTTACCGGCTCGACGGAAGTCGGAAAATTGATTCTTCAGGCGGCGGGACGTTCAAATCTGAAGAGAGTCACTCTCGAACTGGGCGGCAAAAGCCCAAACATTGTTTTCGCCGATGCCGATCTGGATGCCGCGATTGAAGGCTCTTTCTTTGGACTGTTTTTCAATCAAGGCCAATGTTGTTGTGCCGGCTCGCGATTGTTCGTCGAGGGCAAAATCTACGAGCAGTTTGTTGATCGCATGCTGGCTCGCGTGAAAAAGCAAAAGGTTGGCGACCCCTTCGATCGGCAAACCAGCCAGGGACCGCAGGTCAATCAGGAGCAATTCGACAAAGTCATGGGCTACATCGAATCAGGCCGCAAATCTGGCGCCAGTATGCTCTGCGGCGGTAATCGTGTCGGGAATCGAGGCTATTTCATCGAACCGACCATCTTCACCGATGTTCGCGACGATATGAAAATCGCCCGCGAAGAAATTTTCGGTCCGGTTATGTCCATTATCAAATTCAAAGACATCGACGAGGTCATCGAACGCAGCAATCGAACCACTTATGGCCTCGCTGCCGCTGTTTGGACGCCTGACGTGCGCAAGGCGCATCGCCTCGCGGCGGAACTGAAAGCCGGGACCGTTTGGATTAACTGCTACGATGTCTTTGATACCGCCGCTCCTTTCGGCGGTTTCAAGATGTCCGGCATGGGCCGCGAGCTTGGTGAATACGCGCTTCGCAATTACACCGAAGTAAAAACCGTCGTCGTCGCGCTATAGGCCTTGTAGCGCTGTAAATAAGCCATGCTTTTGAGGGGTTGCGCTTTCCCAGGCCTTTGCATAGGGTTCGCCTCCGGACCGCAAAATTTAAACTTATGAAAAATCTTTTCTTCTCCGCGATCACTGCCTTGGCTCTGACTGCTTCCGTCTGGGCTGAGGACGTATCCACTAAACTCAGCGACGTTCACCTTTGCTGCCAAAGCTGCGTCAAAGGCGCGCAAAAGGCCGTAGCCGATGTTAAAGGCCTCGATATTGCGGTGGATAAAGATGCCGGGACGGTCACGCTGACCGGACCGGACGCCGCCACCGTTCAAAAAGGAGCGGACGCTCTCGTGGCTGCTGGTTACTTCGGGAAGAGCAGCAACGACAAGATCAAGCTTACCTCCGACACCGGCGCCAAAGACAAAAACGTGCACTCGATGAAAATCGAGGATGTTCATCTCTGCTGCAACAAATGCGTTACGGCCGTGGACAAAGCCGTGAAATCCGTCTCCGGCGTCAAGGAACAGACCGCCGTCAAGAATGCCAAGTCCTTCGATGTGACCGGCGATTTCAACGACAAGCAGGTGGCTGATGCGCTGCAGAAGGCCGGACTGACCGGCAAAGTTGCCGAATAGCAGCCGCTCGTACCTTTCGCTAAAAAAGAGGAACGCGCCCCGCGGCGACATCCTCGAAAGTCACCACTCGCACGTCGCGTTGCGAGGCGAGGTATTCTGCCGTTTCGTGCAGGACCTTGATGAATTTGTGGTCCGGCTCGCCTTGCCGGTAGAACTCCCACCAATGTGTGACGAGCACGGTCAGGCGACGCTTTTGGATGGCGTTTGCGATTTCCACGAGGATCGAATCTGCGGGCCGATGATATGATAGGAAGCAGCCGGGATGGCTGAGGAGGGCGGCCCCGTTGACCTTCCAATGCGGCCGCCGCCGAAGCTTCCGGGAGAAAAATTGCGGCCACCACTGCACCGGCGTGCGGCCCAATTCGAACCAGCCAGTGGAAATCACCCGGAAGCGCTCGGCGAGCTCGAGATAGCTGGCGCGAGTAATGCGGTCGTACGGCGCCACGAATGCGCTCGGCCTGACGAAGCCGGCCTCGAGAAGGATTTTCGTTCCGAGATCGAGGCGGCGCGCGATATCCGCCCGATCATGAATGTCGAACTCAGGTTCACCATTCACAAACTCGTGATGGTAGGCGTGCTGAGCGATGGCGTAACCGGAGTTCTGGCGCAGGTACTGCACTAGCTTCCCATTGGAACCGATCGGGTAGGTTCCTGGCTTTACATCCTTAGCCGCGACGAGGAAACCTTCGGGCTGCCCTTTAAGCGGACCTTTGGGGTAGAAAACATCGCTCCGCACGTTCGGAATCGTGGCCAGGTTTACCGGCAGATTCCGATCCAGAAAAGGTCGATAAAGCGTTTCGAGGCACTCGATGGGAGTGAGCGCGCAGGTGTCATCATCGCGAATGATCACGTACCTCATGGTCGGGCTTGGCTGAGTTCTTCGTAGAGAGATTTCATACGACCGGAGAGCACCAGAGTGTCATACTCTTGTGTTGCCAGTTCGTGCCCGCGCTGGGCCAATTCGCGCGCGTGCACAGGTGAGTCGAGGGTTTTTTGCACGAGGTGATGAAAGCGCTCGGTCTCCTCCAGATTGAACAGATGCCCGTTTTCCCCTTCCTGCACGAGCGATTTTGCGCCGGAGGTGTCCGTCGAAAGCACCGGCGCACCGGCCGCCCAGGCTTCAAGAATGATCAGGCCAAAAGTCTCGGAAAGGGATGGCACAATGACCACCGAGGACTGTTGCATGAGCCCAATTAACCGCTTGTCCGCAGGCGGCAATCCGCCGACAAAAAGCACTTTGTCCTCAATTCCGAGGCGGCGAACCTCTTTGCGCAGAGCCTTGCCATAAAGCTCGTCGGTGCACGCTCCCGCCAGCACGAGCACGGCGTCCGGATGCTTCCGCAGAATCCGCGGCATTTGCACGAGCACCCATCCCTGATTTTTCACCGGATCCACCCGGCCGACGATCAGGATGATCTTGCGGCTGGCCAGAGTGGGAAATGCGTCCAGAACGGCGGCGCGGCAATCCTGCTGGTACTTGGCGACCGGGACGCCATGCGGCTGAACAACGACCCGTTTGTTCGGAAATTTTTCCTTCTGGAGGGCCGCTTCGCGCGGGTTGCAAGTGACGATGGCGTTGGCCTGTTTGAGAACATCACGAGAACGGAAGATGGCACCAAAGAACTTGCCCCATTCGTAGCCGCCTTCCAGCGGCGCGCGCAACGTTTGCTGGACACTCTTCGGCAGATCCAAAACGCCGCCGTGAATCGTCACGACAAAAGGAAGCTTGCGAAGCCGGGCCGCCGTGAGCGCGATGCCGCCAATCCGATTCAAAGCGTGCGCGTGAATGAGGGACAGATTCCTTTCCCGAAGCAAACCACCGAGAAGATCAAACGACATGAGATTCCCGCCAATGGCGATAAGCTGGTTGCGCTGCTCCTCAGCCAGGTTGAAGACGGGGACGAAAGCGCGATAACGTTTTACGGTGTGGCCCTCTTCGGTGAATGGATCACGTGTGATGGGCTGCTCCGTCCTGGGACAATACATTGTGCCTGCAACCCCCCGTTGTTTCAGCCCGTCGAGGAGCTGCTTGACGGCGGTTTCCGTCCCGCCCCATTCGGCGGGATTGTATTTGCGAAGAATATGGGCGACACGCATGGACGGTGCTCGCTCGTTGACCGAGCAATTCAGTCTTAACAGGCGCGGGCTCGGGAGCAAATCGGGAGGTGGCGGTTTGCCCTTTGCGCGTCTAGCCCAGCATCCGGCAAGGGAAACCCTGATTGTGACGAATCCCCGGAATTCTACAGTGGGGTGGCGTGCAACCGCTCGACTTTACCAAAGCGAAAATACTGCTTTTTCTTTACTGCATCTTCGCGCCGATTCTGGGCGTGCTCATCCGGAATTCACGCTGGGGGCAGCGCCTCGTGTTTCTGGCTTTTTGCTTCTGCGCGGTCAGCGGCTTTCTCCAGGCGCAGGAATGGGGCCTGACCATTCATCCAATTCTTTATCGCGGAACCGCGCGCGGCTTTCATTTTTACTGGGCTGAGGTCGCCGCAGTGGCCCTGATCGTCGCGCAGATGGCGGGCAACTGGCGAAACTTCCGATTTTTTCCGCCCGGCTTTTGGCTTTACGCGCTCTATTGCGCGGCGAGTTGCATCTCGATCATGAACGCGCCCAAGCCTCTTTACGGCTATTTGGCGGCGTTCAAGGCGATCAAGATTATCATCGCTTTCGTTGCGGCCTATAATTTCGTCCGCTCGGAAGAGGACCTGCGGTTTGCTTTGGTTTCCCTGGCCTTTGTCATTCTCTGGGAATTGATCGCGGTGCTTTA
>DASYTB010000699.1:0-3694 GCA_036002705.1 Verrucomicrobiia bacterium | reverse complement strand
GCGCGCCCGCATCCAGTTTTCTACCCAATACGTCATTGAAGGAAACGCGCGCTCCCGACCATGGCGACATCGATATTCTCGAACTTGTCCTGCCAGCCACGAAAAAGCGCGGCTTGAAAGCGATCTGCTCCTGCGAGGATGTTTGGACCCGGTCTGTTCCAAACGTCGAACCTACTTTGGAGATTGATCTGAAAAGCCGGGAAGCGGGCACGCAATGCCTGCTAAATCCGGATGTGCGCAACTTCTGGAGGGCGCTGGTCACCGACTATTGTAAATCCTACCCAGTGGATGGAATCCTTTTTTTTAACGAGCGAAATGGTCCGCTCCTGAATGCTCTCGGCGCGAGCCACGCGCAGAGCATCGCTTCAGGTCGGGTCCCATGCTTTTGCCCGCTGCACCAGGAGGCCGCTCGCCAACGCGGGCTCGATTTCGAGCGCGTCCGTGAGGGTTACGAGAAACTCGACGCCTATATCCAAAACTCCCTCGCCGGCCGTCGGCCAACCGACGGCTATTTCGTCGAGTTCTGGCGTCTGCTCGTCAACTATCCGGAAATCATCGCCTGGGAGCGACTTTTTGATGAGGGCAAACACCAGGTCCTCGCCAGCATTTATGCCACGGTTAAAGCTATCAACAATGACTTGCAGGTGGGCTTTCATATCGAACAGGTGAGCTCTATTTTGGGATTCATTCGTATTTTAGAATATTTTTTTACGTATGACACAAATTGCCCAATCAAATCAAACGTCCCGCCGATATACATTAATTGGGGGAGAGGGCGGGCCGGAGGCTCGGTAAGGACCGGGACTTTGCCCGGCACGCAGGAAAAAAGGTCATTCTTCCAACGGGGACGAATAGGACGTAACCCGAACTCCGATCACGGAAACATTTCGGAATTCCTTGCTCCTCCGCGGCATCGGGCTCGTAGTTGTCGTCGCCGAAAGCGAGCCCCCCACCCCGTCGCGGGGAGTAGGCGACGGCGAGCCGTGGATTGTCAACGCGTTCGAGCAACAGTTCGGGCAGCGCTGGCGGGTGGTGGACCGAGAAGAACATGGAAAGCATGCTGCAGCTCCGAACAGTTCGCGCCAACGGCTGGTGGGACATTTACTGGGCCAACGCTCGAAATTGACCGGCAGTTTCAAACACACTCAACCAGTTGACATCCCGAGCTTGTATTGGACAAGAATTGATCAATGAAGTTCCTGAATCGAAAAAAGTGCGCTGGTTTGGCAGGGGCAGGAACGTACACTTTTTTCGGACCGGATCTGTTTGGGTCTCCGGTTCGAGAAAGCGGCCTCACTGCTGAGGCATCCGTCGAGCGTGTGGGAACGCTCTTTCATCGACTCTCAAAGTTAACGGGCTTCGAACGCTTCCGCGATGTTGCTGATGAGACCAGGAAAGTAAAGCGGATTTGTCGGTCGTTCTGGTGGTCTGGATGGTGCGTGAGTTCAATTCTCAGGTTCGCTGAACTGTTCGTGTCTTGAAAGATCACGGGGGAAAGAGGCTTACTTAAGGTGAATGGATAATCTCGCGGAACCCAGCACAGATTCGCTGCCCACTCGGCAAAGCCTCCTGTCGCGTTTGCGGGATTGGCAGGATGAAGCGGGCTGGCGGGAGTTTTTCGAGCGGTATTGGCGGTTGATCTATAACGTTGCGCGCAAGGCGGGATTGCGGGAGACGCAGGCGCAGGAGGTGGTGCAGAATACTTTCCTTTATCTTTCGCGACGGATGCCGAACTTTCGCTATGACCCGGCGCGGGGTTCGTTCAAATCGTGGCTGCGGGTCGTAACGCGCTCGCGTATCAATGTGTATTGCCGAACGGAGATGGCGCACGAGAAGCGCACGCAAGAACCGCTTGCGGGTGCCGAAGAGCAAGAGGAGATTGCCGACCCCACCGGGGACGCTTTGGACAGAATCTGGCAGGAGGAATGGGAGCAGAACCTGGTGAACACCGCATTTCGAAAAATGCGAGCGAAGGTGAGTTCGCAACAGTTGCTCATCTTTCGGCTTGCGACCGTTAACGAGTTGCCCTTGAGTCAAGTAGCCAAAAAACTGCGCGTGAGCCTGCCGCAGGTCTATCTGGCGCGGCATCGTGTTGGGAAACTTTTCAAGAGTGAGATCGACCGCTTGCGCAGGGAAACGGAATGAGTGAGAGAGTTCCGCCCAGAGAACCCGCCCCACATTCCGGATTATACGCTTCTCCGGCCGATCGGGCGCGGCGCTTACGGGGAGGTGTGGCTGGCGCGCAACGTGATGGGGACGCTGCGGGCGATCAAAATCATCTGGCGCGCGCAGTTCGACAGCGAGAGGCCATTTGAGCGAGAGCTCGCGGGGATTCAAAAGTACGAACCGGTCTCCCGCACTTCGGGCGGGCTGGTGCATGTTTTGCACGTCGGGCGCAACGACCCGGAAGGGTACTTCTTTTATGTGATGGAATTGGCGGACTCCGTTGAAGCGTTCAGTTCCGCCATCGAAAAATACAAACCGCGCACACTACGTTCGGATCTTCAACGGACCGGAGCCCTTCCGGTGAGTTCCACCTTCCGGGTGGCGTTCGACGTGGTGAGCGGCCTCGCACAGCTTCATCGCCGCGGACTGGTTCATCGCGATGTGAAGCCGGGCAATATCATTTACGTAAATGACAGAGCGAAACTTGCGGATATCGGCCTCGTATCCGCGGGGGGCGAAGGACGAACTTTTGTCGGCACCGAAGGTTATATTCCGCCGGAGGGACCTGGAACGCCGGCGGCTGATCTTTACGCGCTCGGGATGGTTCTATACGAAGCGAGCACTGGCTTTCCTCCGGAACGGTTTCCAGATATCCCGCCGGGCTGGGTGACTTCGGAAAAGGGCGACGACTCTTTTGAGTTGCATGAAGTAGTGCTAAAAGCGTGCGAAGGGCAGCGCGAGCGCCGCTATCGCGACGCCGATGAAATGCAAGCGGACCTGGCCTTGCTGCAGAGCGGGCAGAGTGTTCGGCAGATGCGCGCGCTCAAAATGCGCTACGTGCGACTGCGCGCGAGTGTGGCGGCAGGGGCGATCCTGCTGGTTCTGTCGCTGCTGGCGTTATTTATGGTGCATTATCGCGCGCGGGTGGCAGCGGAAAGTGAGGCGCGCGAAACGGACTTACGCCGACAGGCGCAGGACGCCTTGAGGCGCACCGGAGCGGCTGAGCGTGACGCACGACGCCAACTTTATAACGCGCTGCTCGAACAGGCACTTGCCACGGTGCGCAGTAGCGAAGTGGGCCAGCGCGTGCGAGCACTCGAAGCAATCCAACGCGCTGCGACTCTCGCCAACACCGCCGAATTGCGCGGCGCAGCCCTGGCCGCACTGGCTTTGCCGGATTTGCGTTTGGAACGCGAGTTGCCTCTGCCGCAGGAAACGACCGCGTCGGCGGTGAGTCCTGACTTTGGGTCGGTGGCGATTTGCCGTGGAGCCGCCCCGGTGGAGATTTGGTCACTGCCGAGCGGCAACGTGCTCCGGGAACTGGCCCCGAGCACAAATACCTCCGCTTACTCTGTATGGTGGAGTGCGGACAGTCGTTTTGTGGCGATCAAACGGGATCGACCGAAGGACAACGCCCTGTTCGAGGTGTGGAATGTCACCACGGGGCAGCAGACGCTTCTGCACACGAACCTGGATAGCGATGGAATCGCATTTCACCCGCGCTTGCCCAGGATTCTTGCCTCTGCCG
>DASYTB010000698.1:0-7098 GCA_036002705.1 Verrucomicrobiia bacterium | reverse complement strand
CTATCCCATTCATCCCTACATCATCGAAGCCTCCAAGCTGTTCCCGCACTTTATCCTGATGGGGCTGGTTTCGGTTATTTGGTACAATCAGAACGTTAACGGTCTGCTGATTTACCCGTACCTGAAGCAGCTCGCCTTTCAAATTTTTGAGTCAGCCCGATCGCTCTGGTGGGGCGTGCCGTTGATGTTAGGCGCCGGATTTGCCGTGGCGGCCGGATACGTCCATTCGTATCGCTATATCGGCTCGATCCGGTCGCATAAGAAAGAACGTTTGGTGCTCGATGCCGAGATCGGCAGCCTCCTGAAGGCGCAACAATCCGCCCTTCCCTCCATTCGACCCGGCTGGCGTTGGGACCCTGTTTGGTATGAGCGCGTCGGATGGCTTCTCCGCGGCGTCGGGATGGTGGGCCTCGCGATATTCTTAATGGGCGTCAGCGCGCCAAGTCTCGCGACTTTCACTTTAGTCAAGGGATTATTCGTTCCCATACTTCTCGCCGAAGCCGCGGCCATTTTGCTTCCATTGCTGCTCAGCTTCTTCAGTGCGTGGCTCGAAGACCGCGTTTCTAGCGGAAAACGCACATCTGCTTTGGCGCGGTTCGTCAATCAACTGAACCTTACTCCCACCCGACCCGCCTCCATTCTCTGGCATGGTTTAAAATATCATTTCCAGTCTTCCGTTCCCTCCGGCGGAGTTTGGGCGATGACCCGCTGCATCGCGTTCTATTTTTTATTTACGGCGACATTTTTCCTGATCGGGAGTTATTCCTTTAAGGAAGTATTGAGGGTCTGGTTCGCGCAGCGTTATCACCACGCGTGGGATTGGGAACTCGCCATCGGCAGCGTGATCTTCTGGAACACGATGTACCTGCTCCGGTTCGGCTTGTTCGTGTTTTTTGTGGGGACGGGTTCTTTCCTGGTGACTTTTCCATTCCAGGGAGTGGCGCTTGGAGTCGCGCTTCTCTACCTGCTGCTTTCGAGGATCGCTCCTGGTCTTCTTCCACCGGAGCCAGCCAACATCGCGGTGGCGCTCTGCTTTATGGCGGGCGTTCTCGTTTCGCCGTGGCTGCGCGAGCGCTTTTCCGGCGGTTCTTTCTGGAGAGGCTGGCTCGCCCGCAAACGAACGCGCGAGGACGCGGCACTCAAGGATTTGCGGAGTGGAGAGGGCCGAACGCTCGCCGTCGTTTATATGAGCGGCGATGATCTGTCGTCGCTGAAGCTCACCCCGGAGCTTCTTCTCAATCGCCTGCAGACCTTGCGCGATAAACTTGGTTCCGAAGGCGCGAGCGTCTTGCTCGATTCAATTGGCGTGGTCGATGAAACCGTTATATCGGCTGCGTGGGGACGTTTACATGCGCTGGAAAAGAAGCAGAACGTCACCCTTTGGCACCCCATGCAATTCGTCGTTCCCGGTGAAACGGCGCGGCTTGAAGACGCTCTCGGGCTCAACCTTCCCGTCGAATCGAAGGAAGAACGAGACACGCTCCTGAACGCATGGCAGATCCGGCGCTGGCTCGTGACGATGATGTCCACCGCCGGCCATGCGCAGGATACGGCGATTAACCTCGTCGATATCGCCTTGCGTTTGACGGAAGAAGGTCTTTCGAAATCCGTCGCCTTTTACCTGATCCAAAATAAATACGACAATAACGACAATAATCGTCCCTCGCAGATTAATTACGGGCAGGGCGAGCTGGCGCAGCGGAACAAGCTCGCGCATTTTCTCATGGCCGTGGCGCCCGGTTCGCGGGCTTACAATATCAACGATTGGACGCCCTTTGGTTTCAAGGCGGGCGGCCTGGTCGGGATGGATTTCATTCACGAGGAATCGCTCCATCTGAGCAACATGCTCGTTCTCGACCGGAACGCGAACACGAACGATCTCAATGCCCTGATGGATGACCTGAAAAGCGCTCTGGCCGACCCCGGAGTGATCATCGTGGTGCCGGGACGCAGCACAACCAATGCTCTCACGCCGCTCGGCCAGGCCTCGCAGCTCGTCGAAGAAGGCCATCGCGCCATGGTCAAGGGGCTCATGGCCATCGGCGGCGGCGCGGGCGAATCCGTCGGCACCGGTTGGGGAAATATCCAGGCGATTTATTACGGGCGCGTGCAGCAGGCGCTGCTGGATCCGGAATCGCCGAAAATGCCGCTCACCTCGCGCATGCGCCAAGGGAGCACTTTCCAGGAAAAGAGCTACGGCCTCATTGGATTTGGTCCGCACGCCGTCGGCATTTCCGAGGATATCTGGGGTGTGACGCAAGCGGCGCACAATGCAATCGCGCTCGGCCAGACCGTTAAATTCCGCGAATCCAAAGCCTTCTGGCACAAGATTCGTGAAACGTGGAGCCATGCCGAATGGTTCTCCGCGTTCCCACGCTGGTCGGGCGGCTATCTGCAAATGATGCTCGACCCGATCATGCAGAAGATCAACGACGGCGGCCCGCTGTCGGTCTTCGCGAAGGAAATCCGCGCCAATTGCGGACGCTTTTTCCTGAGCGCGCCCTTCGCCCTGCTGAATATTCTGCTCATGCCATTGGCGATTCTTTGGGACGTTTCGCCATTCGTCCAGGTACTCGTGGTGCTCTGGCTCTTCGGTTTAGTGATGAACCAGGTTCTGACGATGCTCGGGGCCATCGCTTACCTTGAGGCGACCGGGTTCGCGCGCCTTCCCGCCCTGGTGGGAGCAGTCCTCGGCGGAGCGCTTTGCCAAGTGCGTCCAGCGTTTAAATTGCTCACTCCGGCGGCGATTCTACTTGGCGGGGTCGGCGGTGGTTTCGCGGCCGGCGTCGGCAAATGGCTGTTCAATCGCGGGCGCGATTTGATTGTCTTCGGACCGCAGCTCGTGATCCATGCCCTGGGCCAAATCGTTCGTCAAAGCCTCGAATTCGTGCTCTCTGGCGCATCAGCGGATGATGCCAAAGGAGTCAACATCGCGTTTCGCGGCTGGGTGGGGCCGCGCGAAGACCGGCCCTGGGAGCGCTACGCGAATTTTATCAACTTGCGCACCGTGATCTGGGGTGTGGGTTTGCTTTCGCTTCTACTCAATATTATCGCCTTGGCGAAATTGGATTTTCTCAATGCTCTTCTACTCCTCCCATCGCTGTTCTTCAGCATCAGCACGCTGATCGGTCCGTTCTTGATGGCGCCGAAGCCAGGCAAAGCGACCCGCGCGGGTTCAGTGCTCCCAAAAGTGGCTGGATGGGCGGGTGGCGCGGCCTATTTCATTATCCTCGCCGCGCTCCTCACGCAAAAGGGCTGGCCTCTCTGGGTCGGACTCGGCGTTGCGCTGATGAGTGTCTGTTCCGTCGGTTACGCCGGTCTGCGCTATCTGGGCTATCCCAGACGCCTTCGCCGCTCTGAAGAAAAGCTTTCAGAACTCCTCCAGCAAGCCGGGATCGAGCCGGCCAATGCGCGAAAACTAGCGCAACAAGCCGTGCGTGTTTTCCAGGGCGATGCGGCGAAGCTCAAGCCTGCTCTGGCCGCCGTCAATTTGGATGCAACAACCCAGGAAAGAATCGCCAATTTCAGCGAAAAAGTTCTCCAGCCGATTATTAAGAAACCGATCCTCGATGTGCACGGCCCGCAGCCGAGATGGATCCGTGGGGCGACCGAATTCAAACGATCCTTCGCTCTTTCCCTTTTTACGCTGCTCTGGTTCCTCTTCGTTCCGGTGCCTGGACTGCTTGTCTTCAGCGGCCTGGGATATCGCGTGTCGCTGCCCTTGCCCGCGCTCACGAACCTTGTCCTTGGACTCATCGCCTTGACCCTCCTGGCCTACGCTCTTTCCCGAGTTCTCGAGCGATTCACCCTTGCGGTTCGCATTCGTCCACGTCTGAAAGCCTTGTATCAACGTTTTCAAATACTTCTCGCCAGAAAGGGTGCTTTAGCCG
Source organism: Verrucomicrobiia bacterium (assembly GCA_036002705.1). Classification (GTDB taxonomy): domain Bacteria; phylum Verrucomicrobiota; class Verrucomicrobiia; order Limisphaerales; family SXQI01; genus DASVNK01. Next base: position 3,208 of record DASYTB010000698.1, on the reverse strand, counting down.
ACGGTGAAATCTCGCGCGTTTTCGGCTGCTACACCGATGCGCTGACCTACACCGATCAGCGAGGTTATTCATATGCGATGCACTCCTTGCAAGAAGCGGAAGATGTTCTACTCGCCGCCGAAAAACGTTTGAGCTCGCCCTAAGCCAGTTCTCATCGCCCACGAAGAGCCTTGGGAGTTGGCGGCGCTCGTCTCGCGGACTATCTTGCCGCACATGTCAAAGAAGCTCTTTCTCCTGGATGCGATGGCGCTGGTTTATCGCGCGCATTTTGCGCTGATCGCCCGGCCCATTTTCACCTCCAAGGGAGTTAACACCTCCGCGCTCTACGGCTTCACGCAGACCCTTCTGCAAATTCTCAATGAGCAGAAGCCGACGCACATTGCCGTTGTTTTTGATACCGACGCTCCCACGCATCGGCACAGGGAGTTTGCCGAGTATAAGTCGCAGCGCCAGAGCATGCCCGAGGACCTGAGCGCCGCGCTGCCGAGCATCCGCCGCATGATCGCAGCTTTTAACATTCCCCTGCTCGAATGCGACGGCTGCGAAGCCGACGACATCATCGGCACGCTGGTGAAGGAAGCCTGGAAGCACGATTTCACCAGCTACATGGTCACGCCGGACAAGGACTTCGGCCAGCTCGTGAGCGACAGAAGCTTTCTCTACAAGCCCTCCCGGATGGGCGAAGGGATCGAGATCATGGGCGTGAAAGAGATTCTAGGCCGGTGGGGCATCGAGCGCACCGATCAGGTCGTCGATATCCTCGGCCTGATGGGCGATGCGTCGGATAATATTCCGGGCGTTCCCGGCATTGGCGAAAAAACGGCGAGCAAACTCATTGCCCAATTCGGCACGGTCGAAAATCTTCTCGCCCGCACCTCCGAGCTGAAGGGCAAGATCAAGGAAACCGTTGAAAAGCATCGCGAAGAAGCCTTGCTCTCAAAACGTCTCGCCACAATTCATTGCGATTCGCCCGTTTCCCTCGACATCGAAGGGCTGCGCCTGCGCGATCGCAACGATGAAGCCGTGAAAGAGCTTTGTCTCGAGTTCGAGTTCAATACCATTGGCAAACGGCTTTTTGGCGATGACTTCAAAGCGGGACGCGACTTCGGGCGAGGCGGAGCCGAACCAGGGAATCGCGGCGCGGAACCGGAAAAGAAGGAGTCCCTCGAACCCGCGGAACTCGATTTTTCGGTGGCAGCCGCGCCTGCTCCTCCCGTCCCGAGCGCGGAACTCAAATCGCTGAAGGACGTGCCTCACGATTATAAAGCGATCCGGACTGCGTCGGAGCGGGCAGACCTGATCGAGACGCTCAAAAAGGCCAGGCGCTTCGCCATTGCCGCCGAATGTTCGCACCCCGATCCGAAGCAAGCCTGCCTCACCGGTCTCGCCTTCAGCACCGAACCGCATCAGGCACGGTTTGTTGAATTGCCCTCCGACGAAAAAGAAAAAAATCGAATTGTCGGTGAATTCGCATCGCTGCTTCAGGATGAATCCGCCGAAATCATTGGGCACGATCTCAAACAGATTGTCGGTGTCCTCCGCTGGACCGGCTTTTGCGTCCACGCCCGGCTTTTTGACACCATGCTTGCCCACAGCCTGCTCGAACCTGACATGCGCCATTCGTTGCGGTATCTCGCCGAATCGTGCCTCGGCTACACGCCCATCGCCCCACCAGCCGAAACGCCCGCATCCCCTGCCCTTAATCTTACTCTTAATCCTAATCTTAATCCCCCCTCGAGCTCCCAGGCCGCTCTCGAGCAAGCCGATCTCGCGCTCCAACTTCGCGACAACCTCGAACCGCAGCTCAAACAGAAGGGCCAGGAAAAGGTCTTCTATCAAATCGAAGCGGCTCTCGTCCCGGCATTGGCCGAAATGGAATACGAAGGCATCCGGGTTGATGCCAGGGCCTTGACCGAGTTCGGCCAGGGACTCGCGCGCCAGATGGCCGACACAGAAAAAAGTATTTATGAACTCGCGGGCGGCGAATTCAATCTGAACTCGCCGAAGCAACTCGGTGAAGTTCTCTTCGAACGTCTGAAATTGTTGGAAAAAGCGAAGAAAACCAAAACCGGCCAATACGCGACGAATGAACAGGTCCTTCAGGAACTCGCTGGCACTCACCCGATCGTGCAAAAGATTCTTGATTACCGCACCGCCTCAAAACTCAAATCGACCTACGTGGATACGCTCCCCACGGCCATTTGGTTGAAGAGCGGACGCATCCACACCAGCTTCCGCCAGGCGAGCACCGCCACGGGCCGTCTCGCCTCCGATAATCCCAATCTCCAGAACATCCCCATCCGGACCGAACAGGGCCGCGAAATCCGAAAAGCCTTCGTCCCGCGCGACGAAAATTACCTGCTTCTCTCCGCCGACTATTCGCAGATCGAACTCCGCATCATCGCCGCGCTTGGCAAGGAAGCCGGCCTGATCGAGGCCTTTCGCCAGAATCTTGATATTCACACCGCGACGGCCGCGCGGGTCTTCGGCGTTTTTCTTCATCTCGTTACGCCCGAGATGCGGCGCAAAGCGAAAATGGTGAATTACGGGATCGCCTACGGCATTTCCGCTTTCGGCCTCGCCCAACGCCTTGGAATTCCGCGCCGCGAAGCGGCCGAGATCATCGAGCATTATTTCGCGCAGTTCCCCGGCGTGCGCAATTACATGTCGAGCACCATTGAATTTGCCCGCGAACAAGGCTACGTCGAGACCGTCACGGGCCGCCGACGTTACATGCGCGACATCCGTTCCTCCAACATGACCGTCCGTTCCGGCGCCGAGCGCAACGCCATCAACGCGCCCATTCAAGGGTCCGCCGCCGACATGATCAAAATCGCCATGGCCCACATCCATCGCGAGTTGTGCCAGCGAAAGCTCAAAACCCGCATGCTCCTCCAAGTGCATGACGAACTCGTCTTTGACCTGCACAAATCCGAAGAACCCGAAGTCAAAGCCCTCGTCGAAGACAAAATGAAACACGCCATCCTCCTCGAAGTCCCCATCGTCGTCGAAATCGGCATCGGCCAAAACTGGCTCGAAGCGCATTAATAACTACGCGGGAACTTTCTTAGATCCAGAGAGCCGACAACAGCCGATTTTCTCAGCCCACCTCACTCGGGCCTTTGCCCCCTGAGACCAGGAACAGAACCGCCATCCGAACCGCCAACCCGTTCGTCACTTGCTCGAGAATCACCGAGCGAACGGAATC
>DASYTB010000697.1:0-2993 GCA_036002705.1 Verrucomicrobiia bacterium | reverse complement strand
GGAGGCTCTTACACGATGGCTTTTGTCCTGGCGGCGGGGATGCTCGCGCTGAGCACGCTTTCCTATTGGGTAATTGTCGGGCCGATGCGGGAGCCAGCAACCGCGGCGTAGCATGTCCGAAGAGCCAATCGAGCTGCCCATCGACGGAGTTCTCGATCTGCATACCTTTCGTCCGAAGGATGTAAAAGACGTCGTGCTGAACTACATCGAACTTTGTCACGAGCGAGGCATTCGCGAACTCCGGATCATCCACGGCAAAGGAATCGGCCAGCTTCGTAACACGGTCCACGCGATTTTGGCCAAACACCCGAAAGTGCGCTCCTTCGCCCTCGCCACCGAACCTTACGGGGGAACCGGCGCTACCATCGTCCGCCTCATGGAATAAGGGCGGGAACCCTTCGCAAGAACCAGCTTGATTGCGCGACGGTGCCTGCCGTTTTGATGGTCGATCAAAAAATAATACAGCTAATGCAGCGGAGTTTCTTGACAGCGTGTCAGTAGCGGCCTGGCGTTCACGCCATGATCACGAACAAGCATTCGTGGTCACTCGACCCGACTCCGACTAAAAGTCCCGGTCCCCTTTGGGCTTTTTATCCGCAGTCAGTCCGACGGTGACCTCGTTGCGACGGAAACTTTCCAGTCTTCCCCTGCGCACCGACGCGACTCCCTTCGAACCCTATTCGTGTCACTTCGCGCGGTTCGCGTCTCTTTCCGCTCTTACACAATACTTACACAAACAAACACAATAATCTTCAACCGTTACAAAGCATAAGGCACTCCAAATCAAGCAGATCAGTTCAAAAACCGCGAACAATGAGCTTCCACTCAAAAAAACACGATACGGCTTCTCCCTTCATCTTACAGATCACAGATCGCATTTTTTACTTCCCATCAGAGCGCTCGGAATAACACTCTAGGTATGAAACCGCCCCGCCTGACTCGACTCCGCCGCCCGGGCACCTTGCTGCTCGTTCTACTTCTCATTTGCCCGCCCCGGAACTCCGGCGCAGCAGATAATTTCGGCAAAAATGGCGCCATCGCGACGGTGCATCCGCTCGCGACCGATGCAGCCGTTGCGGCGGTGCGGGCGGGCGGGAATGCAGTGGACGCGATCGTGGCGGCGGCGCTGACGCTGGGTGTGGTTGACGGGCAGAATTCCGGAATTGGCGGAGGCTGCTTTCTCCTGATCCGGACGGCGCGAGGCGCGGTCGTGGCAATTGATGGACGCGAAACAGCGCCCGGAAAGGCGACACGCGACATGTTCATCCGTGATGGCAAAGCGGTTCCGGAGTTAAGCCTGACAGGCCCGCTGGCCATCGGTGTTCCGGGATCGCTCGCCGCCTATGAGTATGCCTTGCAACATTTCGGGAAGCTCAAGCTAAAGGATATCCTTCGTTCTTCCGCGGACGTGGCGGAACGCGGATTCGAGCTTGATTCGAGTTACGCGGCGCGATTGCGCGCCACTGCCTCGGAACTAAAACAGTTCCCGGCCGCGCGCGCGATCTTTCTTAAGGTGGACGGGGAACCCTATGGCGCGGGGGAAGTGTTGAGGCAGCCGGACCTGGCGCGCAGTTACCGAGCAATCGCGAAGAATGGCATCGACTGGTTCTACAAAGGGGAATTCGCGCGCAAGATCGAGGCGTGGATGCGCGAGAATGGCGGGCTGCTCACGGCGAAAGATTTTCGCGACTATCGAATCGCCTTGCGCGAGCCGCTCCGAACGCTGTATCGCGACTTCGAGATCATTGGATTTCCGCCGCCGAGCTCGGGCGGGGTCCATGTCGCGCAAATCCTGAACATTCTCGAACGGTTGAACCTTCGGGAATATCCGGCTTATTCGGCGGATGAAATTCATTTGGTGGCGGAAGCGATGAAGCTCGCCTTCGCGGATCGCGCTTTTTGGCTGGGCGATCCGGATTTTGTGAAGGTTCCGCGCGGCCTCATCTCCAGGGAATATGCGGCGGTGCTGGCCGGGAGGATCGATCTTCAAAAGGCAAGCACGGTCAAAGACCACGGGAAGCCCGACCAGTTCAGCACATCGTTCTTTGGCAAGCATACGACGCATTTTTCTGCAGCGGATGCGGAAGGGAATTGGGTGGCCTGCACGGCCACGGTCAACACTTCGTTTGGCTCGAAGGTGGTTATCCCAGGCACGGGCATCGTGATGAACAATCAAATGGATGATTTTTCCGCGCAGCCAGGCGTGCCGAATTATTTCGGCCTGCCCGGCGCCGAAGCGAATGCGGTGGCGCCCGGGAAAAGGCCCCTGTCCAGCATGTCACCGACGATTGTGCTGCGCCGCGGCGGCAAACCGATCCTATCGCTGGGAGCCGCCGGCGGGCCAACGATAATCAGCCAGACGGTGATAAATCTGATCAACATTCTCGATTACAACATGGACATTGAACACGCTCTCGCCAGCCCGCGCATTCATGATCAATGGAAGCCGGACGAACTGCGCGTGGAAAAAATTCCGGATTCCATTCGCCTCGAACTGGAGCGAAAGGGCCACAAAGTGGTGGTCGTCAATTCAATGGGCGCGGCACAGATCGTGGCCGCGACCACCAACGGCTTCACCGCCGCACATGATCCGCGGGTGAATGGAAAGGCCGCGGTATGGTAAAGTTTTTGTTGCGGCTTTAATGTCCTCGCGCATTCCCACGCCCTTCTCCCGCGACAAAAAACTTAAGCGTCGGCATCATGGCGCTCTGGTGTTGTAATGCCGAGCGCCGCTAGAAATGCCTTCGCGGTCTCAAAATGACCCGATGAATCCAAACCGCTCAATAAACTTCGCTCTCGTTGCATATCATAAAAGTGTAGCGTTGCCTAACGATTTACTTCTCCCGCTTTGGTCGCAACTGCCTTCTGACGTCGTTCGGCCGTGATCAAAGTCCCGGGAGGAAGGTCTAATTTTTTGAGCAGCGGCTTGAGGGCGGGGATTTCGTTGCTCTTTTCCTCGAGGGCGATCTGGTCCAGGGTCAGGCGCAAATGAT
>DASYTB010000696.1:0-10586 GCA_036002705.1 Verrucomicrobiia bacterium | reverse complement strand
GACCAAAGCTCTCAAACCGTTTGTCGGCTGATCCATTCCTGTTTTCGCTCGCAGGAGGGCTTCCATTCGGCTGCGCAAGTGGTGGAGGATGCCGGGTTAAAGCGGCTCTTGGGCATTTATGCGCAGCAGCGCACCCGTTTTGCGGAAGAGTTGAGGGTATGCATGCCGTCTTCTCTCGAGTTTGACGCCCTTTCCGATCCTGAGCAGCCCGAACGCACTGTTCTCGAGGACGACGGTGCCGCTGGTCTCCTGGCCGAGTGTGTGGAATCAGACCGGCGAACGCTCGCGCTCTACCGCGAAGCTCTGGCCGACAGGTCCATTCCAACGCGAGCGCATTTCCTCATTTCTGCCCAATGTTCTTTGTTACAGCGCGTGCATGACCGAATGTATGGCTTGCTGAGCGCATCCTCGATGTCATCGGTAAATCCAACGATCTCGCAGGGAGAAAGGGTCAGGCTATGAAGAAATCGATTCACAACATTGATGTGGCTTTTGAAGAAACACCGGAAGTGCAAATCCATCCAATCACGAAGGATATTTGCACTCCCAAGCGCCGAAGTTTCTGGACGCGATTACTTGGATAATTGGGTCTTTCCTTCAGATTTGGGATTTGGCGTGCGCACTAAGGATATAATCCTCGCAGCCGTTTGGCTTCGAGCACTCGCTTAACGCCGAGCGACAGTGCCGCCAGACGCATTGGGATTTTCTCTTTCCGGCTCAAAGTGAGAATCTGGATAAAGGCCCCCTCCAGAATCCGGTTCAACCGGTCCAGGACTTCGCTTTCGCTCCAGAAAAAGCTCTGCAGATCCTGCACCCATTCAAAGTAAGAGACGACAACGCCGCCTGCGTTACAAAGGATATCAGGGATCACGAAGATTTCCGGGCGCTCTTCGAGAATACTGTCCGCCTCCGGCGTGGTGGGGCCGTTCGCCGCCTCAGCCAGAATCTGGCACTGAATCTTTCCCGCATTCTCCGCGGTGATCTGCCGTTCAAGTGCCGCCGGCACCAGCACATCACAAGGCGTCGTCAGAAGCTGCTCGTTGGTCACTGGTTCAGCCTCCGGAAAGCCGACCACCGTTCCTGTTTTAGCCACGAATTGATTGAGCTTCCAGGTATCAATCCCCGATTGATTATAAATTCCACCATTCACGTCACTGACTGCGATGATCCTTAATCCGTAATTCGCCAAGGCATATGTGGCCACCGAACCAACATTCCCAAAGCCCTGCACCACAGCCGTCGCATTACTTGGGTGCAAGCCCACCGTGTCCATCGTCCGATTGATCAGATAGGCCACCCCTTTTCCGGTGGATTCACGGCGTCCCAGCGATCCGCCGAGAGCGACTGGCTTGCCTGTGACAATGCTCGGGACGGTATAGCCGACCTGCATCGAATAGGTATCCATCATCCAGGCCATCGTTTGCTCGTTCGTGCCGACGTCCGGCGCCATCACATCGATTTGCGGGCCGATGAACGGAATCATTTCTTGCGTGTAGCGGCGGGTGAGATGTTCAAGTTCGCTCCCCGAAAGATTTCGAGGATCGCAGGTGATGCCTCCTTTGGCCCCGCCATAGGGCAGCCCGGTCAAAGCGCACTTCCAACTCATCCACATTGCCAGCGCCGCCACTTCGCCGAGCGTAACGCTGGGGTGATAACGGAGACCTCCTTTCGTCGCGCCGAGGCTGAGATGATGTTGAACTCGATACCCGGCGAACACCTCGGTTCTTCCATCATCCCGCTTGATCGGAAGCGAGACGGTGACCGAGCGTTTCGGGTATTTCAGCCGCCCGCGCTCGTCGGGCAGCACATTCAATCGATCCGCCACGCGATCGAATTGCCGGCAGGCCATGGCAAAGGTGGGATGATCATAAACTTCCATCATAAGCCTGAACCTACTCCACTACGCCAAGGGCGAACAACCCATCCAGCTCCGCCGGTAAAATCGGCATGAGAGGGAAGTCCTTCTTCAGAGCGGGCGCAGTGCTGACCGTGCAGGCGGTAACCGTGTTGATCCCAAGTCGGGCCGCGACTCTAAAATGAAAGAGCGTTCCGGGTTTCATGTTGCTCGACAGTTTCAACTTCAGTTCGCCGTCCTTCTTCCCTTCGGGAATCACACCTTTTTCCAGCGAAATGCCCTCGATCGTTGGATCCAGCGCAAGCGTGACCGGACCAGAAAAATCAAAGCGAGTGGCTGCCACTTTGATCGTGACTTCTCCGCCCGCGCTCGCCTGAAGACGATTGTTTTCGGAGCTCACCTCGAGTCCCGGCTGGAATTCCTCAACTTTGATGCGGTAAGGAACGTCGGGCGCCGCCGTTCCGCTCAATTCCCGGACTGTCAGCAGATAGCGGCCAGCTTCGGAAAATTTATTCGTCAAGGCGGCGTCACTCGAGTTACTTGAATCGCTTTGGACGATCACCAGGCCATCCGATTTGCACAAGCTTAGCACTAGATCGCATGGCGAACCGAGCGAACGAGTCTGGCTTTGGAAAACAAGCTTCTCGTCCTTACCCGCATTGAACGAAAAAAAGTCGATGTCGTCGGGTCGTTGAATTTTACCGTTGATCATGATTGGCCAATTGATCGACTGCGCTTCCGCGGCGCGGTCGTTGGGCTCTCTTTCCGCCAGCGAAGGAAACGTAGAAAGAACCGTTGCGATGGGGGGATTCGCGGGCGACGCGCTGGCGCGATTCGATTTTCCTTCGCCAAGCTGCTCAACCGGCACGCCCGCTTCGAAGGGGTCAATCAACGGGAAGCTGAACCAAATAAGCGGGTCGTGAGTGAGCCGCAGGCGATAGGAAAAGCCGTTGCCGCCACCGAATCCAACGTCGTGCACCGCCAGAATGTATTTCCCTTCGGTGGGGGCGGTAAACCGAAAGCGGGTATCGCGCCAGATCCCGCCCTCATCGTCGCAATAAATTAATTCCTTCCCGGCGTGATCAAGCACGCTAACGACCGGGTCCATTTGGGAGCCAAGTCGTTGCGCGATCACTTCGATTGAGTAAGTTTCCGCTGCCCGAGCTTCAAGCGCGTAGTAGTCGATCAGTTCAGATTTTGCGACGCCGTCGGCGGTGCCTGGGACGGTTATAGAATGCGCCGTCGCGAGCGAATGATTTTCGGTCGGCTCGCTTTGACCCGAGCTCGCCCGTACCGGATCGAGCAGAACCAGTGCGAAATTGGAAATGCCATCCAGCCCGAAAAGCTGTATTGCGCCGACTCCCGTCGCCGTCTCGGGGCAGCTTACCTCAAAGGCCGTGACGTCCGGATCCGAGTTTGTAATGCGGCGGGCCGTTGCGCCAAAAGAAGTCCAAAGATTGCTCGCCTTCCCGAGGCCGGAACCTGAGAAAGTTAAAACCGTCCGATGACCGGGCACGACCCCAAACGGTGAAAGATGCCTGATCTCCAGAGCCGCCGCACGCGCGCAGCACGTACAGGCCCCTAACCAAAGCAGCAGATATTTCTCCGGGAGCATTCGCCTCAGCCATCTAGATGCAGTCGCAACGGGTAGGACAGCCGCCCGACTGTCCCGTCCGGCGCCCCGCCGGACGTTCAGTGAAGGATCCGCACTCTTCGAAGAGGGAGACATTGGCCGGTCGTTCCGAGCGGGCGAGACGCCCGCTCGCGACAGCCGAGGCGGCTGTCCTACCCAATTCCGATTCCATAATTCCGCAAGGCTACTTGCCTCGCTATTCTCCGGTCAATCGAGAAGCAAATCCTGGTAATCCGGGTGCCCGGCGCAATCTATCCTTGCTGCGCCGCCGAGCGGCCACTTTAATCTGCCCGTGTTCACCCAGGCGGTGCCCTCAGTGCGCAGGCGGCTCGCGTTTCTTCTCGCGGGAAATGTCCTATTGCTGCTCGCCATCCGGGCTCTTCTAAGCAAAGGCGGTTCCTTTCTTGAAGTCCTCGCCCGCCTCGGGCCGGATATCGCGCCTGTGACCCTGGCTGGTTTCGCGCTCACTGGAATCATTTTCACCGGGGCGATTGATCTTTCTATCGCTTCCGTTCTCGCGTTATCCGGCACGATTTTCGGCTGCGTCGTGGAGCAGGGCGCGGCCCCCTCGGTCGCGTTCGCCATTTGCGTCTTGTCCGCCTGGGTCCTCATGGCAGCGAACGGTCTGCTCGTCTCGGGGCTGAATATTCCCGCCATTATCATCACTCTGGCCGGCCTGCCGTTTTATCGCGGGCTTGCCCTGATTCTCGCGGATGTGGCGGTGCCGAATTTTTCCGGTAATATTTCCGTTCTCGACGAAAGTTATCACGCTCCCGGCAAAGAGTTCGCCGGCGTTATCCTTGTGCTCGGAACGATTCTCGCGCTGGTTTGGGAAGTCTTTGCCAAAACCCCGCGCCTCTGGCTTGCGCTCGGGAACTCACCAGAGGCTTGCCACCTGATGGGACTTCGGCCCAAAGCTATCCTGCGCGGCGCCTTTTTCGTCGGCGGTCTCTTCTTTGCTCTCGCTGTCCTGGTATACGTTACGCGTGTTCAGGCCATCGAACCCGCTCGCATGGCGCTCGGTTTCGAGTTGCAAGTCATCGCCGCCGTGATCCTCGGTGGAACCAACATTTTCGGCGGCGAAGGGTGCTATCTGGGAACCCTTTTGGGCGCTGTCTTTCTCTATCTGATTTCCCAAGTGCTGGTGTACGCGGGAGCTAATGCCTATCTTCAGGACGCGATCACGGGCGCCATTATCCTCATTATCATCGGAACGGATTGCGCGCTGCACCGTCCCGCAAAGCTGATGGAGGAACTCGCGTGAAACGCCTTGGCATCCTGCTGATGGCTTTGTTCCTCGAGGCGGCCCTTTTCACGGCCATTTCCGGACAGCAATTCCATTCTGTCTCTGACTTCTTCAGTTACGAACATAACTACATCGCGGACCTTGTCGCGCAAGCCGCGCCCACGTTGCTCCTCGGCTTTGGCATGACCCTGGTTTTGATGACGGCTGGAATCGACCTGTCCGTCGGCTCAATGGTCGCGCTCGTTTCATGCGTGATGTCTTCGTTCCCCGCCGGAGGCGGTTTCTGGTGGATGGCTCTGCCGGCGGGCCTCGCGGTCGGTCTCGCGGCGGGATTACTCAATGGCTTTCTGATCGCGCGCCTGGATGTGCCGCCGATCATCGCCACGCTCGGAACAATGATTTTTTATCGCGGGCTCTGTTTTGTGGTCATGGGCGACTTGGAGAGATCGCCCTTTCTCGATGTTCCCGGCTACGAAGCCCTGGGCCGTTTCGGCATGAGCGCGGTTTTGCTTCTGCTCGTTTTTGGAATCGGCGGCGCGTATTTCACTCACTCGGTTTGGCGGCGCGAACTCCTAATGCTTGGCGGCAACCGGATCGCCGCGCGTTACGCCGGCATTCGCGTCGAACGGCGAACGATTCAGGTTTACGCCCTCATGGGATTGCTCGCCTTTCTCGCCGCCGTGGCCTTCACCGCCCGGAACGGGTCCGTCAGCGCCAGTTCGCTCACCGGCCTCGAATTGCACGTCATCGTCGCCGTCGTGCTTGGTGGGACGAAAGTGCAAGGCGGCAGCGCTTCTCTGCTCGGCACAGTCTTCGGAGTTCTCTTCATCGCCGTGCTCGAAGAGGGCCTGCGCGGCGCGGCGCTGTGGGGCAGCCGCACCCTCCCATTCAGAATCAGCCACCTCGAATATGTCCTGCTCGGCCTCTTGCTCGTTTTCGGCGTTTTATTGAATAACGCCCTTTCGAGGAAAGCCTCCGCTTAAATCGCCTTGTGAGCGGGCGGGTTATCGAAGTAGATCGAAATTCCCGCGCGCAGCAGAATCTTCAAAATGATTCCCGCGAGGTCCTGCTCCGAGCGCACATTGCGCACGATCTCGTTTTGCAGCGCCAAATTAATCTCCTGGTTCCGCTTCGGGAAACGAAGGTTCGTGTAGTGGATCGTGCCGACGCTCAGGTTCAGCATATCCACTCCCGTGAACTCATATTCCTCCGTTTTCCGGCGGCGCGAATGTTCCGCGTCATCCGGCGAAACCTTTTGCATGAATTCAAGAATGTTCGTTCGTCCGTGGTGATCCTGGACAATGTTGACCGAGCGGAGATTCAGGCGGAGGAGCTTCAGGTGAAGCCGACGGAAAGCCAGTTCGTCACGAATGTACTCGATATGCAATTCCGGCACTTCAAGAAAGGTCGAGCCGCCAAAATCAGCCGGATTGTAGAGCGTGAAATTCTCGAGCGTCATCGTCGGCGAAAAGAGGCTGAATTCGAGTTTGCCGATCTTCGCTTCAAAGCCGGTCTCGCGGCGAATCTGCGCCTCGGCGAAATTGCGCGCCAGCGTGTCCTTTAAGAGCAGCAGGACCGTCACGAGCACCACGGCCAACAGAAATAGCCGAAACGCCCAGCGAAACATGAATTTGATCACTGGCGGCCTCTCTTAGCACGCGCATCCTGGAAACTCAACGTCGCATTTTCCTTCGACCATCGATGATATAAGTCAGGCGGGGATGTTATTATCATCCGTGCTGGAAGCGACACAGCATTTCGAAGCCGCTCGATTTGAGCGCTGTCCCTTCTCCAGAGTGGCACGCGGAGGCTCTCGCGGAGCGAAAAGCTCGAGCAGAACGCGGGGAGGCGAAGTTTTTAGCCCTCGCGCAACTGAGATCTCGCCTGCTACGCCAGCAGATCCTTCACGACTTCCCCGTGCACGTCAGTCAGGCGAAAATCGCGGCCTTGGAATCTGAAAGTTAGTTTCGTGTGATCGAAGCCGAGCAGATGCAGGATCGTGGCTTGAAGGTCGTGAACGTGAACTTTGTTCTCGACGACCGAGAAGCCGAGTTCGTCGGTTTGACCGAATTGGAAGCCGCGCTTGATTCCGCCGCCGGCGAGAAACATGGAGAAGCAATCCGGATAATGGTCACGACCGAGAGTTTTGCCTTCGGCGGTGCGGCCTTCGCGGAAGGGAGTGCGGCCAAATTCACCGCCCCAAAGGACGAGCGTTTCATCCAGAAGACCGCGGTCCTTGAGATCAAGGATCAGCGCGGCGACGGGTTGGTCGGTGCGGGCGCATTTCTTTGTTAACCCGGTGCGAATGTCTTCGTTTTCGCGTGTGCCGTGGAAATCCCAGCCCCAGTCGAAGAGTTGCACATAACGGACCCCTTGCTCGACCAACCGGCGCGCGAGCAGGCAATTATTCGCGAAGCTCGCCTCGCCCGGTTTGGCGCCGTAGGCCTCGAGGATGGTTTCGGGTTCGCGCGCGATATCCATGACCTCCGGCACGGACGCTTGCATCCGATAGGCAAGCTCGTATTGGGCGATGCGGGTTACGGTCTCGGGGTGGCCCAACTCTTCGACCTGCATTTCGTCCAGGTCGCGGAGGGCGTCGAGCGTGTGGCGGCGCAGCGCGCGATCCATTCCGGGCGGATCGTTCACATAGAGAACCGGCTCGCCCTTGGAACGGCATTGGACGCCCTGAAAGACGGACGGCAGAAAACCGCTGCCCCAACCGCTCTGCCCGGCGCTCGGTTGAACGCCACTCGAAATTAAGACAACAAAGCCAGGAAGGTTTTCGTTTTCAGTGCCCAAACCGTAGGTGACCCACGAACCGAAGGAAGGGCGGCCCTGTCGCGGGGAGCCCGTGAACAGCAGCAGTTCGGCTGGAGCGTGATTGAACTGGTCGGTGTTCATGGACTTAATCACGCAGATTTCATCGGCAATCGCGTGGAAGTTCGGGATGGCGTCTGACATCCAGATTCCGCCACGGCCATGCTGGGAAAAAGTTCGAGGCGTGCCAAGAAGACGCGGTGTGCTTGAAGTGAAAGCGAACCGCTTGCCCTTCGTGAATTCATCCGGGCAAAGTTGGCCATTGCGCTTCACCAATTCGGGCTTGTAATCGAAAAGATCGAGATGTGGCGGGGCGCCGCTCATGTGAAGATAAATAATGTTTTTGGCCTTCGGAGCAAAATGCGGCTGCTTGGGAGCAAGTGGATTTCGAGCGGTAATGGCGTGGGTGTTCGGGGAAAGAAAACTCTGCAGGGCGATGGCCCCGAGGCTGAGCTGACCGGTGCTGCGCAGGAATTGCCTGCGGGTGATGTGTTGCAATTTTTCGAATGAAAGGCTCATTGGCAAACTGTAAACAAAAACGAGGAAATGGAAAACCACTTCAGTTCGCCGCCGCTCATTCGGGAGTACCGGAGAAAGCGGCAGGAGAAACTCGACAATTTCCTGCACCGGGCTTTACTCGCGGCGGATGAACCCATCAGTCATTTTTCCGATTGTGCTTACCGCGCTGATCGCCTGGCGCATCTACCGCCGCGTGCGCCGGTCGATCGGCCGGCAGCGGCTGCAAATTCGCCGGGTCATCATCTCCATCATCATGTTTTCGGTCTTTACGGTGTTGATGGCGTTCTTCTCCAGCCGATATCCGGCGGTGCTCGCCGGATTTGGCGGGGGAGTGGCCGCAGGCACGGTTTTAGGAATGATCGGAATACGCCTGACTCGTTTTGAAACCAGCGCGGAAGGACGTTTCTATACTCCAAGCGCTCGAATCGGCGTGGCCCTCGCGTTTCTGCTGGCCGGGCGGATGCTCTATCGAATGACCCTCCTGCAAAGTGGCGCCTACGCCTCGAACAATGCGCGGGCGATGCAAAGCCCGCTTACTTTTCTGATCGCGGGCCTCACCTTTGGTTATTACCTCACCTTTTCGATTGGTCTGTTAATCCGCTCTCGCAATACCGGCGCTCCCAGCGCGCCCTTGAACGCTTGAATCTTGAAATTCAAATCGGTTCACGCTTAACTCGCCGCCGCTTTTTACGAATATGAAGATTGTTCTAGCTTACTCCGGCGGATTGGATACGTCGGTTTTGCTGTCGTGGATCAAGGAGAAATATAACGCGGAGATGATCGCGTTTTGCGCCAATATCGGGCAGGAGGAGGAACTGAAAGGGCTTGATAAGAAGGCGAAGAAAACGGGCGCGGCGAAGATTTACATTGATGATCTGCAGGAGGAATTCGCCGCGGATTTCATTTATCCGATGATTCAGGCGGGCGCGATTTACGAGAATCAGTATTACCTCGGGACGAGCATCGCGCGGCCGCTGATCGCCAAGCGCATGGTCGAGATCGCGCAGAAAGAAGGCGCCGAATACATCGCTCATGGGGCGACCGGCAAAGGCAACGACCAGGTGCGCTTTGAACTCACCGCGGCGGCGCTTGCGCCCGACCTCAAGGTGATTGCTCCCTGGCGCGATGGTTCGTTCCGCGAAATGTTTCCCGGCCGCGCGGAGATGATCAAGTATTGCGAGGAGAAGAAGATTCCCGTCCAGGCGACGGCAAAAAAGCCGTATTCGATGGATCGCAATCTTCTGCACATTTCGTTCGAGGCGGGGATTCTCGAGGATCCCTGGCTCGACGCCTCTTCGTCGCAATACAAGGATATGTACAAGCTCAGTGTTTCGCCGGAAGACGCGCCCGACAAAGCAGAATACATCACGCTCGATTTTGAAAAAGGAAACTGCGTGGCGGTGAACGGCAAGAAGTTGATGCCGCTGGGCGTGATGAAAACGCTCAATAAGCTGGGTGGAAAGCATGGCGTTGGCCGCGTTGATCTCGTGGAGAATCGTTATGTGGGCATGAAGTCGCGCGGCGTGTACGAGACGCCCGGCGGGGCCATTCTTCATTTTGCGCATCGACAAATGGAAAGCATCACGATGGATCGCGAGGTGATGCATCTGCGCGATTCATTGATCCCGCGCTATTCTGAACTGGTCTATTACGGCTACTGGTTTTCACCGGAGCGTTTCGCTTTGCAGGCATTGGTGAGCGAAAGCCAGCAGAATGTTTCCGGCACGGTCCGCGTGAAACTGTACAAGGGGAATATTATCAACGCGGGCCGGAAGTCGCCGGTCAGCCTCTATAATCCGTATATCGCGACGATGGAAGCGGACCCAACCAAGGCCTACAACCAGGACGACGCGACCGGCTTCATTCGCTTGAACGGGCTGCGCCTGCGAGTCGCGGCGCAGGTTCATGGGCCGATTAAGAAGTAGCGCAGCCGCTATGGCGGCGCGATAAGCGGAATCATTTGTCGATCAAAACGCCGATAGACCTGGAAATCCTTTTTGTCCATGTAAGAAAGGTCCGTTAATCCGCTGTTGGCGCAATCGCACAGGTCGCTGGTAAGATCGAGAGCTGAGGTCCCTTTTTTATTTAGGGACTGCAATAACAGATCGCGGACGAGCGCTTACTTCGGCCGAAGTCGCTCGCTTGGCTTCCTCATCGGGCCACATCAGCGAATCGGCTGGAAGCTTCAAAGTCAATGTCTTCATCGTTCAGATCGGTAAAACTATAGTGTCTTAATCGCAATACGAGATCAGTTTGAATCGCGCTTGTCCCGGGGGGGTGGGATGTGAAATAATTTTTGAAAACATTGACGCGGCGGGTTCAAATCGAATAATTCTTTTTTCAGAATCCTCTAACCATTGGATATGAGAGTCGCTTTGAATACCGTCGTTTTGTGTCTCGCCAGCTTGGTCTTATTCGCGGCGGAGGACGAACCTAAGGAACTGATTCCTGATAAGAACCTGGAAAAGGCAGTGCGCAAGGCGGTTTACGAGAAGCGCGACAATGATAAGCCCCTC
>DASYTB010000695.1:0-5215 GCA_036002705.1 Verrucomicrobiia bacterium | reverse complement strand
CCCGCGGTCACTCCAGATTTGAAAACACCGAGTGCCGCGGCGTTGGGGATTCCTTATAGGCGTCAAGAGACGTTGGTTTACCCGAGGTCATTCCCGGACGCCTACTTCAAAGCGCCCGAGAACATTTATCGGGAGAAAAATAATAGTCTCACGATGCGGGATGTGAATGAAGAAATATACCTCTATATCCTTCCCAAAGCCTGGCGCCCGCTGGCGATTCTTGGCCTCTGCCTGGTGATTACCTGGGTGCTTCGGAAAAATCTCGAATTTCTGAATCTATCCTCGTACCAGCAACTATACAGCGCGCGACTAACACGCGCTTATCTCGGCGCAACCAATCCACGGCGGCTTGATACCGATGAAGGGAAGCGAATTTCTGATCCGATTCCGGGCGATGATTGCCCGATGAGCGACTATGGGCCTCACCACGCCGGAGGGCCCTTGCACATCATCAATGTAACGATCAACGAAACGATCAACGGAAAATCGCAAATCGAACAAAGGGACCGGAAGGGGCTGCCCATGGCGATTGGACCCGTCACACTGACGGTGGGCGTGCCATATACAGCATTAATCGCGTTCGAGGAGCGCAGAGAGGGCGCTCCGCATCTCGCCCCAAAACCCCCTGAGAAATTGCTGATCACGCCGTTCCGGGCCGCAGATGCCGGCGACGAAACGCAACAACCAGCGGAGTCCGTTAGTTACCACGTTTTTGGCGCCCCGGGAACCCGCTTGGCGGAGAACTTGCGACTCAGCAACTGGGTTGGCATTTCGGGAGCGGCGTTTTCAACCGGGGCCGGCGCGCACACCACTCTGTCCCTGAGCATCCTGACCGGATTGGCCAATGTGCGCCTCGGTTACTGGTGGGACAGCGGCGTGCATTGGCGCGATCGCGCCAAAACCGGCGCCACCCGCGGGAAACTCGGCGATCTAAGCGAAGAGTTTCCGCTGTTGGCGCATTTGGCCGATGAAGTCACCGGCCAATTTCGTGGCCCATCCCGCCGGGACTGGTATTTGAGCGATGGAGGGCATTTTGAAAATACCGGCTGTTACGAATTGTTGCGGCGGCGATTGCCGCTCATGATCGTTTGCGATTGCGGCGCTGACCCCGATTATCAATTCGAAGATATCGGCAATCTGGTGCGAAAAGCGCGTGTGGATTTCGACACCGAAATTGAGTTTCTCGAGGATGAAAAACTCCTGGGTTTTCTTCAGATGTTTGGTCCGCTCGACCAGACCCCTAATGATCCTTTTCGGACTCGCGTATTGGAGACCTTTGGCGGATTGAAAGCATTGTATCGAACAGAAAGCACCGGAAAAGGCATTCCCGGCGGAAAATATTCCAAAGCGCACGCGTGCCTGGCGAAAGTGCGATACGCTGTTTCCAGCCCTTCGCCACCGGGAGTCGTGGACTGGTACCATTCCTTGCTTTTGGTAATCAAGCCTTCCTTGACCGGGGATGAACCTGTCGATTTGCTGCAATATCATTCGCAAAACCCCGACTTCCCGCAGGAGCCTACCAGCGACCAATTCTTCGACGAAGCGCAGTGGGAAAGTTATCGTCGGCTCGGCGTGGAAATCGCGACCGCGCTGTTCGACCGAACCCATTTGATCGAGAGGCTGCTCGACGCGGTGGCGGATCAAAGAACCGAGACGCCGCCGCCGGAATAGGCAATGCGGAAAATGATCAATTTTTTTGAAAATCACCGGCAATCGCGTTACCACAAATCGAAGTCGAACGCATGCAGAAAGTCGGGACTAGCGCTTCGGCAGAAATGTAAATGCGACCGCGCCGAGGATGCAGAGGAACGCAGCCACATGGTTCCAGCGGATGCGCTCTTGTAAATAAAGAATCGCGAAGCCGCTGAAGACAGTCAGGGTGATGACTTCCTGGATGATCTTCAATTGCGTGGCGGAATAGACGGAGCTGCCCCAGCGATTCGCCGGAACCATCAGCACATACTCGAAGAAAGCAATCCCCCAACTCACCAGCATCACTTGCCAGAGCGGAGCGCTTTTGAACTTCAAATGACCGTACCAGGCGAAGGTCATAAAAACGTTCGAGCCGCAGAGCAGCAAAATCGGCAGCCACCTGTTTTGAAGAACCCAGTCCAAAGGCATCATACGATTCGAACGGGAATATTACGCGAGTTCAGAAATTCTTTTACCTGACCCACTGTGAATTCGCCGTAATGGAAGATACTGGCGGCCAGGACAGCGTCGGCTTTGCCTTCCAGAAGAACGGCCGCCATATGCTCGAGTTTGCCGGCTCCGCCGCTGGCCACGACGGGCACATGCACGGACTCACCGACGCGGCGGGTGATTTCGAGATCAAATCCCTTCTTCGTGCCGTCCGCGTCGATGCTGTTCAGAACGATTTCTCCAGCCCCGAGCTGCACCGCGCGCTGCGCCCATTCGACCGCTTCCATTCCAGTGGGTTTGCGGCCCCCTTGCGCGAAAACTTCCCAACGACCCGGCCCGACGCGTTTCGCGTCGATGGAAACGACAATGCATTGGCTCCCAAACTTCTCCGCGCCGTGCGAGATCAAGCTCGGATCGGCAATCGCGGCTGAGTTGATGCTGATCTTGTCCGCGCCCGCTTTCAGCATCACTCCCATATCGGCGACGGTGCGAATGCCTCCGCCGACGGTGAGTGGCATAAAGCAGCGGTCGGCAACGCGCTCAATCACATCAACCATCGTTCCGCGCCCATGCGCGCTGGCGGTAATATCGAAGAAAACCATCTCGTCCGCGCCCTGGTCATTGTACCGCACGGCCAGCTCGACCGGATCACCGACGTTGCGTAGTTCACCGGCCTCGGCTTTGCCGAATTGGACCCCGCGGGTGACCTGGCCAGCGTGCACATCCAGACATGGAATAACGCGTTTCGCGAGCATCGCGGGGCAGAAGGTAGTGCAGGCCGGGCGGCATGGAAAGAAGATCGCCCGCCGATCCCATGGAGGAATTTTGGGCAATATTTCTGTCACCGAGTTTGAATTCGTTGCATCTACTCCGTGGAATCGATGAGAAGTAAGACCCAAAAGAACGCGGCTAACGAGGCCGCCGTGACACCAGATGCCGAACTGGCCCCTGGTGGCGAGGCGCGGAGACAAAAAGGCCGAATCATGCTCGCGGAAACTGATCGGAGCGCGCTTGCACTGCGATCAGCATGTAGTGAAACGCTTCAGTCCCGAGCAAGGGATACGGGGAAACTCGTGCGCGCGCGAGCCGCTTGATGGGGTTGCGCTATCGTCCCGAATATGACGCGATCAGTTTTCCGCTCTCATTTTCCCAGATCCTGAGGACCCCGTCCTGCCCTCCCGCAAGAATCAATTTGCCATCGGGTGTGGGCAGAGCGGCTTCGAGAAAATCGGCGCCGCCTTCGAAGCTTTTGATTTTCTCGCCGTTCTCTTTGACGAGGCGGACGGTGTTATCACCCGAGCAGGCCAGCGCCTGGTCCGTGTCGGCGATAAACGAAACAGAGGTCACTTCTTTATTGAAGCCTTCGATGTTCTTCTTTTTCTCGCCGGAGAAGACGTCCCAGACCTTGATGATGTTGTCCGCGCCACCCGTCATTAGCGTGTGGCCGTCGCGTTTCCAAGTAAGAGCGAGAACGTGATGGGTGTGGCCTTCCAACGCGCGCACGAGCTTGCCGGTGGCGAGTTCCGTCACTTTGGCAAATCGATCCGCCGCCCCCGAAGCGAGGTACCGGCCATCCGGCGTGAAGGCGAGCGAGAGGACCACGTCGCTGTGCAGGTTTTTGAATTCCTGGGTTAATTGACCATCCTTCACCCGGAACAATTTCAACTCGCCGCTTCGGCTTGGTTCACCTCCGCCCGTGGCGAGCAGTTGGCCGTCCGGGGAAAAACGAACCGCGTTGACGCGGTCGGCGAATACTGAATCTCCGCCGGGAGAGCCAATTGTTCGTTCGAGCTTCCATGAAGGGACAGCGTCCACCACTTGCAGTTTGCCTTGCTCGAAAATCGTGAGCGCATTGTTTTTTGAAAAAGTCACAAGGCCAGCGCGAAGCTCAACGCCAGAAGGCGCAGCCTTCACGTTATCCAATGGTGAACCTGTCTGTGCGCTCCAAAGCCCAATCTGACCGTCGCCCTCGGCGGCGGCGAGCAGGGAGCCGTCGGGTGAAAATGCGAGTGAAACGCTGAGTTGCGCGGAATTTGTGAAATTCGCCTGCGCCGTGGCGAGGAAAGTTTCCTGACGCTTCAGTTCCGCTTCCGCCAGCTGGAGGGCGTTTTGGGCGTCCGTCGCGCCATCCAAAGCCTTCTGCGCCGCGCCAATCGCAAAGGTCAATTCGTTCGCGGAAGCAGAGTTAGTGAGCCGCAACGGCCTGAGCGCTTTTTCGAGGCCCGCAAAGGCCTTTTGCGCGGATTTTACCTTTTCATCGAGCTCTTTTTCCTTTTTCTCCGCTTCGGGTTTTGTTTCGGCCAGTGCCTTGCTGGCTAACGCCGCGGCTCCGGACTTGGACGTGATCTCGTCCAGTATTTTGTCGAAAGCGTTACCCGCGAGGCTGGTCGAATTCGTTTTTGCGGGCGCGGCGTCCGGGTTTTTCGCGGCCGGTTCGTTTGTCCCAATCGCGGCGAGCCTGGCCAGAGAATTGGTCAGGATTCTGTCGAATTCAGCGCGAATCCCGTCGGCATGTTCCTTCAGCTTTTCGTCGAGCACTTTCTGCAAGGCATCTTTGGCGGCGGCTTTCGCTTTGAGAAGGACGGCTTCCGCGGTTTCGGATTTCTCGCGCAAAGCTTTCAGGCCGTCGCGCGCTTCGGCCAGGCTCTTTTCGGCCGCCGCGTGATTATCGCTGGCGGTCTTAAGTTCCTTCTCCTTATCCGCTAAGGCTTTTTCAGCGGCCGACTTGGCGGCGCCGGCTTTTCCGACTCGCTCAACCTGGCTTTCACGTTCTTTTTCCGCGGCGGCCAGGCGGTCCTTGCGATAGCTGTTCAGGGTTTTCGCGTAACTCAGCGCCCGTTCGGAGTCGGTAAGCGAATATCGCGTCCGGTAGTCTCCTTTGAGCTCATGAATGATCTTGCCTTCAGAGAGATTCCAAATGCGAATTGCTTTGTTTTTGGCGCCGATCGCCGCACTTTTGCCGTCGGGCGAAATCGCGAGGGCGGTGATCGGGGCGCCTTGTTCGAAGGAGCGTACCTGTTCGCCGGAATCGAGTTTCCAGAGGCGCACGGTTGCGTCAGTGCTGCCCGAAAGA
>DASYTB010000694.1:0-5558 GCA_036002705.1 Verrucomicrobiia bacterium | reverse complement strand
GCAACCGCGTCGATTTAGCTTCCGGCCCTGTTTCCCATACGAACGCCGCGGCTCTTTTCCACGGGTTTCAGAGCTTTCTCGACGGCGCCTCCCCGCCGAATACCAACGCGGCAGTGCTCGCGGAGCGCCGGGGACGCTTGCGTCAGCCTTAGTTTCCGGTCTTTGGTCCGGGACAAGACAGTTCGAATCGCTTTAGCGTTTCGAGCGCGCGGAAGCAAGGGTTGGGACACTTTCCACGGCGTCCGTCCCCGTGCATTCGCTTCAGGAACAACTTTCTGCGGGATTCGGTTAATGATATACTACGACCTTTATGGCTCAGTTTTCGTATAAGGCGCGGCGGCGTACGGGAGAGTTGGTGCAGGGGGTTCTGGAGGTGGCCGACCGTTCCGCCGCCGTGTTGCAGATCGAGCGGCTTGGGCTTTTGCCGGTCGCGATCGATGCGCCGCGTGCCGCTGACGCTGCCAAAGGGGCTGAGTCCGGTGGAAAACCCGGCGGAGCCCGGTGGAAGGCGTCTGTTCCGACGACGGGCCTGTTACCGCCCGCTTTGCGCGAGTGGATGACCAAGCCGCGCAAACCGAAATTGCAGGAATTGGCCACCTTCACACAGCAGTTGTCCAATCTGTTGCGTTCTGGAATGCCGCTGACCGTGGCCCTGAACAGCATGACCCACCTCGGCTCGAAGGGCATTTCCTCGGAGGTCGGCAAGCAGTTGCGGCAGGATGTCACGGAAGGCAAGAGCCTCTCGGATGCCATGGGTCGCCAGCCCGTGATCTTTTCGGATCTGTACATCAACATGGTGCGCGCAGGCGAACAGAGCGGCGCCCTGGTCGAGGTGCTGCAACGGCTGGCCACGCACTTCGAGCGGTTCGCGGAGGTGCAAGCCAAATTCACCTCGGCGCTCATTTATCCGGCGGTGGTCGCATGCGTAGGCGTGGGCATCATGATCTTTTTCATGACCTACATGATGCCCAAATTCATGTCGATCTTCGAAGGGATCAAAGGACTGCAGTTGCCCATGACCACGCTTTTCCTGATGAATTCGGGAAAATTCTTTGGCCATTATTGGTGGGCGATGGTGCTGGTAATATTGACGCTGGTGGTCTTATTTAAACGCTTCCAATCTTCAACCGCCGGCCGGCGAACACTGGATCGATGGAAGCTAAACGCGCCAATTTTCGGGCGCGTGAACAAGTTGCATCTCTACGGCCAATTCGCGCGAACGTTGGGCACGCTCTTGCACAATGGCGTGCCCGTCTTGACCGCGCTGAAGATCACGGAGCAGGTCATCCCGAATGTCATTTTGAAGGAAGCAATTGGCCGGACGCGCGAGGAGGTCACGGACGGAAAAACCATCGCGCAGCCCATGGCGCGAAGCAAAGTCTTCCCGCAACTGATGGTCGATCTGCTGCGCATCGGAGAGGAGACAGGCGATGTGCCCGGGGCGTTGGAAAACCTGGCCAACACTTACGAAAACGAACTCACCATTGCACTCCGCGTCGTGATGAACCTGATCGAACCCGCGATGATTATCTTCATGGCGTTGATGGTTGGGTTCCTTTTGCTTAGTGTGCTTTCGGCCATGTTCGCGATCACATCGAACATTGGTCAGAACTTCTAAGTGATGAACGGAGTTCGACCAAAACGTGGTCTTGGGCGGCGGCGCTTCAAAGGGGGCTTCACCCTGATTGAAATCATGATCGTGATAGCCATCATCGCGATTATCATGTCGATCGGCGTGCCTTCCATGATGCGCGGCCTGGAACGAAACGACCTCACCCGAGCCATCCGGGATACGATTGAAGGATGCAAAGTGGCAAGGGACCGCGCGATCCTGCAGGGCAAGCCGTATGAGTTTGTCATTCGCGTCGAGGGTGACAAGGCGACCTTGGATGTGCGGGCGCTCCCGCAGGAACAGCGCGCGCCTTTCGCCGCTGAAACGGTCGATGCCCACATCGCGGCCTCGCAGGCTATCCCGGCCGGGCCCTACTCGGGATTTCCGCGACAACTTGGGGATGATGTCATTGTCCAAATGATCGACGTGAATTTCGTCACGCACATGGAGGAATCGGAGGCGCGCGCTCGCTTTTTTCCTAATGGCACCTGCGATGAATTTACGGTTGTTTACTCATGGCACGGAAAGCAACGGAGTGTCATGGCCGACGTGGTCACAGGATTGGCCAACGAGTTCGTAAAAGAGTAGGCGTAAGATTAAGAATCTTTTGAAATGAACGTCACGAATTTCAAATCGAGAATCGAAATAGAAGAGGCTTTCAGCCTTTTGGAAGTGATGATCGCCCTCGGCATCTTCTTCATGTGCATTTTCGGGATTCTCGCCGTCGTCTCGCGTGGTTTGCAGCAGGCGCGGGCCTTGCAGCCGATCCAGGCAGATGCCCGCGCCGCGATCGCGCTCCTTTCGCTGACCAATCGGCTGGAAGAAGGACCGATTCCGCCCGAAATGATCGACGCGTATGAGCGGGAGAATCCAGGCCACACTATCGCGGGCGAAATTTACGAGGTCGCGACCAATGGTTTGTTTCGTATCGACTTTTCCGTCGGCGGCGCCAGCGGCGGTCCGGAAAAGCGCGCGATCGTCACCGAAAGCAGTATCTTGTTGTTCCGCCCTCTCTCCCCGAGCAAACGTTTCGGCGGAGCCACTGGCTTCCGACGATGAATTTAACGATTCACCGCAAAGAACGCAGCGAACTCAGACGAGAAAAATGACTGGCATTAACGTAACGGATCTTTGTGACAAGGTAAGGCAGACTGCCTGTGACATTCACGTTTACCCTAACGCCCATCTATGCGCTCTTTGCGGTTAAATAATCCCCCGTTCCGAGCCAGTGCCTTTACCATGATTGAGGTGCTGCTGGCGATCGGCATTTTCGGGCTGGTGATGGTCGCGATTTACTCGAGCTGGTCTTCCATCCTGCGCGGGACGCGGATTGGGTTGACGGCGGCGGCTGAGGTGCAGAGAACGCGCGTGGCGATACACGCCCTGGAAGCCTCTCTCAGTTCCACGGTGATGTACGCGGACAATCCGAAATACTACTCGTTTTACGCGGATACCGCCGGGAATTATGCCTTTCTCAGCTTTGTGGCGCGTTTGCCCGAGTCCTTTCCGGGCAGCGGCCTTTTCGCAGGCCAATCCTTGCGACGCGTCACTTTCGAGGTGGATAAGGAGCGGAATTTACTTTTGAGCCAGAGCACGCTGCTGGATATCAGTGATCATCCCTATACCATCAAGCTTGCGCCAAACACGCGAGTGTTTGCCGTCGAGTTTTTCAATCAGCGCCGGGCGGAGTGGCTGCCGGAATGGATCTCGACCAATCAGCTTCCGGTGATGGTTCGTGTCGCCATCGATTTCGGGGACAAGAACGTCGCCAACGAGCCAGTGACGATTCGAACCATTCCTCTCACCGCCATGGCGATCACCCGGGTGGGCGGCGGGATGCCCACGCCCAACGTGGCGAACGTGCCACAGGCGCCCGGCGCTCCCGGGATGAACAACGGAGGCGTGGATGTAGTCGGGGATGAAGCGCCCCAGTGGGCGCCCAATCTGCCCGGAGGATTTTGGGATAACCGCGGAAACGCGCAGCTAAATCCTGTTTTTCCGCATTAGCGCGGGTCAGCATGAAAGAAATAAAGTGTTACGAGATTGAGAACTGACCTGTCATCAAGTCGCGGCCGTCGCGGGATCGCCCTGATCATCGTGATGATCGTCATCATCGTCCTGGCGACGCTGGCCGCCGGATTTGGTTATTCCATGAAGGTCGAGACGCGCCTCGCGCGAAACGCCAGCTTCGACTCGGACATGGAAAATCTCGGCCGCAGCGGCGTCGAATTCGCGCGCTACGTTCTGGCAATGCATCTGCGTGTCCCGCCACCCCAGGGCGCCTACACCGCGCTCAATCAAAAATGGGCGAACGGCCCCGCCTCGACCAACGAACTGCTTGAGACGATTCAACTCGAACACAACCAGCTCGGCCTCGGCGAATTCTCCGTTCGTATCGTCGATATGGAACGCAAATTCAACTTGAGCGCGATCCGCGACGAGCGCTACTCGCCGGTTTTCCAGCGCGCGCTCGAAATGATCGGCGTTGATGCCATCGATATCTCCACCATTGTCGATTCCTATCTCGACTGGATCGATCCCGATAATCAAAAGCGTCCGCACGGAGCCGAGAGTCAGTTTTATGCGCGGTTGAATCCAGCCGCGCCCTACGTCGCGAAGAACGGGCCGATGGATGATATCTCGGAACTTCTCCTGCTCAATGGCATGACTCCGGAAATCTATTTCGGCAGCAAACGAACGGGTCTGCCCATGGGCGGAATTCCCTCGCGTAGCGGCGTTCGTCCCATCACTCCGCCGAGCGGCGGCACGGTTTCCGCGGGATTGGTGGACCTTTTCACAACAATTTCGAGTGCGGGTGTCGGTGTGAATATCAACACAGCGAGCCCGGAAGTGCTTCAGCTTCTGCCCGGGGTGGACGCAGCCCTGGCCCACGCCATCGTTGATACACGGGCCGGCGCCGACCATACCGACGGGACCGAGGACGATGTGCCTTTCGAGCAGAGGGGAGATATTGCGTCCGTCCCGGGAATGACGCCGGAGTTGCTGCAGGTCCTCGGGTCTTTCATGGTCCTGCAAAGCAGCATCTTTCAGGTTACCGTCGAAGCGCGCATCGGCGATTACGTGCGCCGCTACGAAGCGCTCCTCCATCGCCGCAATGCCCAGGATGTCGCCATTCTATATTTCCGCTGGATTTAGGACGCCGCGTGACCGGCCTCAGGCGTGAATGGGCGCATCTGGATACAACCCCCAACTTCCGAACGAACTTAGCGAAGTTGAACGCTCCCTTACGGTCGTGGCCCGAGTTCGGAACGGCCACCGTCCTGCAACATACAATCCGCGACCGTGAGGGAGCGCGTTTGCTTTTGACAGTTGTACCAAGAAGCGCCCGCGCGAATGACACTTCTCGGAAACTCCTTGCCCGTTGCCTGGATGAACCTGGCCGGTCAGACAGGAAATCTTCCTGTCCCCGGAAATGTCCGCGCTCCCCAAGTGATACTCTTTCTCTGTAACGGCTCCGCCCTGGCCAGTTTGGTGGTGCGAGGCTCCGCCGAGCCCTTTCACCGTCGAAACCTACTGCACGAAGGCTCGGGCAGTGAGCCTCGCTCAACCCAACAACCGAGGCGCAACCTTCCATCGCCGGATTTGCCATTTCACAAATCCTTCCCTCTCTGCGAAGTTCGCCGTGCATTGGATGAAGATTGAACTACAGGCCGTCAGTAAGTCCTATGGCCGCGCGCGCGCGCTGGACCGGGCGTCATTGGACCTTCCGGCGGGAGCGATCGTGGCGATCCTCGGCGCGAATGGCGCTGGGAAGACCACGCTGCTCCGTTGCCTGGCGGGCATCGCCGCGCCCGATTCGGGCGCGATTCTTTACAATGAGGAGACATTCGAGCGCGACAAACTCGATTTAAGACGGCAGTTGTTCTTTTTACCGGATTTCCCGGTTGTCTTTTATGAGAGGTCTGTGCTGCGTCATATCGGGATG
>DASYTB010000693.1:0-2457 GCA_036002705.1 Verrucomicrobiia bacterium | reverse complement strand
GTTGCGGAGATTGACACCTCCGCTCGCCTCGAATTTCACTTTGCCCTTCCCGATCGCCACCGCTTCGCGCATCTCGGTGCCGCGCATGTTGTCGAGCAGAATGACTTCCACTCCCGGAATTTCGAGAAGCGCGCGCACCTGATCAAGATTGTCCGCTTCGATTTCGACCTTCAAGCCAGGCCGTTCTCGCCGCACGCGTTCGATCGCCGCGCTCAACCGAGCCAATCCATTGCGCGCAAGAAGATGATTATCCTTTATCAGGACCATGTCGTAGAGCCCGAAACGATGGTTCTTGCCACCGCCAGCCGCGACCGCTGCTTTTTCAAATTTGCGCAGACCGGGCGTGGTCTTACGCGTGTCGAGAATCTTCGCCCCATTCGGGCCAGCGGCTTCGACAAACTGGTGCGTAAGGGTGGCGATGCCGCTCAAATGCTGGAGGAAATTGAGCGCCACACGTTCAGCCGTCAAAATAGGCCGGGCACGACCGCGGACTTCAAGCACCGACATTCCACCCGCGACCGCTGAACCGTCCGCTTGCGTGATCTCGACCCGGAGACTCGGGTCGACGCGGCCAAAAACCTCGGCCGCAACCTCCGTTCCCGCGACGACCGCTCGCTCTTTGGCGATGACACGGGCCGAAGCCTGATCTTCCTCACCGATAAAATACTGACTTGTGATGTCGCCGTCCCCGATGTCCTCACGCAGAGCGAGGTCGATGAGCTGGAAATCTTCGGCGGTAAAGTTCATGGCCTGTCAGCTGCCGGCCGAAACACGCGAAGCGATCCCGCCGGAACGAAACAATGCGGGAAGAACGCCCCGCAACAAGGCACAAAAAAAGATCCGGGCAGGGCACGCGCGGAGAAACCTTCGAATGCGAGAACGTGCCACCGCCCGAATCGCCTTAACCAATGGATATAGACCCCACACGGCCGGTTGCGTTCAAAGATTTCCCGGAGCTTGGCCCAGGGACAAAGAGCGGCGCTTTCAAGCCCCCGGGTCCGATTATAGCAATTCGCCCTGGACAGCTTTCCCAGCGTGGCCAGCTTCGTCGCGCACTTCCTGAAGAAGGGATTTGAACTCCCAGCGTTCCATCGATTCGATGAGCCGCGGATAATTGGGGCGGATTCGAAGTTCTTCGACCGGAACCGGCAACTCCAAGTCGCAATCCAGCTCAACCATTTTGCGATTCTGCAAAATGCGCTCGCGGCCAGAGACGATCTTTTGGTGCGTGTTGCTGGCCTTGATCTCATCCACGCCATTGAGAATGCCGTCCAGGCTGCCGAATTCCTGCAGTAATTTGGCGGCTGATTTCCGGCCAATCCCGACGCCAGGGATGTTATCGACTGCATCTCCAGAAAGAGCGAGGACGTCGCCGATGAGTGCCGGCGGGACATCCCATTTCGCGGTCACCTCCTTTTCGCCTAACAACGCGAACCCATCCTTGGGCGAGACAAGATCGGCCTTAGCCGTGCTGTAGACTTTCACCTTTGAATCGACCAATTGGAAAAGATCCTTGTCGTTCGTGGCGAGGATCGTTTCGATTCCGAGTTCCCGCGCCTTCAGTGTGTAACAACCCATCAGGTCATCCGCTTCGGTATCAGGCAGGGAAAGACTCTGAAATCCGAGCCAGGGTGTGAGTTCCTGAATGATGTCGAGCTGCGGCACCATCGGCGCTGGCATTTCCTTGCGCGTCTCCTTGTAGCCGGGCTGAAGCTCTGTGCGACGCTGTGGCAGACCTCGGTCCCAAATGACTGCGCCGAGATCGGGCTGGAGGTGTTTCAGCATTAGCCGGAGCGTTTTCGTGAAACCAAAGATGGCGTTAGTCGGTTCACCACGGGAGTTGGAGAGATGCAGGATCGCGAAATAGGAACGGTAAACGTAATAATGGCCGTCGATGAGGAGAAGTCTCACGCGCCTTTAATAAACCTCGAAATCCGAATATCGAAATTCGAAAGAGGCCCGAGTGTTCAGAGTAAAATTTCCGAACATGGATTCGATCATTTGAGTCTTTCAAACCGGTATGGCCGGCGATTTAAGAGGCCGCTAGTTTTTGTTGGGATTCGCGATTAAGTGAGCCAAATGGCGGAACAATGGATCGTGCGCGTGGAAGGTCGCGAATACGGGCCGGTCGGCGTTGATGAGTTGCGCGAGTGGAGAAGCGAAGGGCGACTCATCCGTGAAAACGAAGTACGGGAAACGGACAGCGAGCGCTGGATTCGGGCGGAGGAATTGCCGGAAGTTTTTGCTGACGAACCATCGGTTGCGCCGCCGCTGCCGGTGAGGCGTTTGAATTTCGGGGAAATTGTCGCCGCCAGTTGGCACATTTTTCGCAAGGGTTTTGGGCGCTTTTTCCTCTTTGGGTTACTCGTTGCGGTTCCGGCTTTCCTTCTCCAAATCGTTGTCCCGTTTCTTGAGGTGCCGAAAGCCGGCGCACCGATTGCTCCAGTCGTGATCAGC
>DASYTB010000692.1:0-6392 GCA_036002705.1 Verrucomicrobiia bacterium | reverse complement strand
GGCTTTTACGGTCACCGTAACCCCGCCTGAAAAGCCAGCGAGCGACATCTCGCTGGCATTCGCCGTAGAGGCGGAAGGATTGCGCGTTTCGTGGCCTGCTGATTTCGACGGTTTCGTCCTGGAAACTTGTCGCGATCTTGCGAGTGCCATTTGGAGAGCCGTGGATCAAGTTCCCGTCCGTGACGGCGGCGAATGGTTCGTGGTGATACCGACTCTCGAATCCATGGGCTACTTCCGCTTACGGAAATAGGCTCGCCCAAGGTCGTAAAAAATGGGTCGTAAAAACCGTTCACCCCGGGGGCTCCTGTTTGAACAGGAGCACCCGGGGCTACTCTCACGGTGTCCTCTCGGGACTTTTTGTAGCGTGCGTCGAAGTTAGGAACGAAAATCAGCTTCTCGCAATGCCTGCGTTTTTAGCTTACCTGGCCTCGAGTGCAAGACAAAAGCGAGGCCCAGCCACTCGGTGGCTTCACGGACTCGTTTCAGGGCATAAGCAAAGCAGGCTAGAAAATACGCGGTTCGCCAGGTTTTTTGATATTTCTCGGCCGACTCCAGGAGGATGGAATAAGCCTCCGCCGTCCGGCCTTGTTTATGTTCGGACCAGGCCCAATCCTCCGCGAAGGCCGGTTCAAGAGGGTAGTAGAGGGCGGAAGTCGCGCTGAGGGCGCACAGCTCGCCCCATTTTTGCGCCACGGAAAGGATGTTGCACTTGAGCTTCAATACCTCACGGGTTGAATGAAGGCTGTCCGGCAATCCGTCAAGCTCGTCGAACGCCTCGTCAGGACAGCCGAGCTCGAGCCAGCCGTACGTTTGTCGAAGGATGGTGGCGACGGAACAATGAAGAGCTGACCCAACGGACATGCAAACCAAATAGCATAGCAAGTGCCGAGTGCGAAATGACCCTCAACCGATTTTCTAATACACTCGCGCGCAAGCAGCTACGTCACGCCAGAAGCTCACTCCTCCGATCAGCTCCATAACGAGGTGTAAAGAATACCGACGCTTTCTCCCGACCGGGCCGTCGCTCCGGGCCCGTCCAAAAGCAATCTTTTGCGTTTCAATCTCGCCACCCCTTCGCGACCCGTATTTATCCAGTCGCGACGTCAGCCGTTTGTGACCTTCTCGAAATTCTTCATTTCCGTGCGCGGGGGTCAGCAGTTCCGCCAGGGGTTATTATTCACAAAACATTCTCCGTGGCGTTCGGTCTGTTACGCTGTTAGGGTGCTGCCACAAAAAGCCGAGGTTGAACCGATGTTAACGCCCACCGAATCCCAGAAGTTCGAAGAGCAGCTCTTTCAAAAGCTTGTTTCCGCCCGCTCCCGCATTTACGCCGAATTGGGGAAAGCCATTGTTGGCCAGCGCGAAGTGATTGACGAAATCCTCATCGCGCTGTTTTCCGGCGGGCATTGCCTGATCACCGGCGCGCCGGGCTTGGCCAAGACGCTGCTCGTGAAATCGATCGCCCAGATTTTCGACCTGCAATTCCGCCGGATTCAATTCACTCCTGATCTGATGCCTGCTGACATCACCGGCACGGAAATTCTCAACGAAACCGAGCAAGGCAGGCGGCTGGTTTTCGTTCGCGGGCCGGTCTTCGGAAATATGATCCTGGCGGATGAGATCAACCGCACGCCGCCGAAGACCCAGGCCGCCTTGCTCGAAGCGATGCAGGAGCATCAGGTGACGGCGGGCGGGATCAAGCATCCTTTGCCGGAACCGTTTTTCGTATTGGCCACGCAAAACCCGGTGGAAATGGAAGGCACCTATCCGTTGCCGGAAGCACAATTGGACCGTTTCATGTTCAATGTCACCATCAATTATCTTCCCGAGGACGAGGAAGTCGCGGTGGTGACGCAAACGACTTCCCGCAACCCGCAGCCGATCGAATCGATTTTCAGCGGCGAAGATGTGATTGGTTTTCACGATCTCGTGCGAAAAGTCCCGATTGCCGAAGATGTCGTTCGTTACGCCGTCCGATTGGTGGCCTCTTCCCGTCCAAAACAGAAAAGCACTCCGAACTTTATCAACGATTGGGTCAACTGGGGCGCGGGGACGCGCGCGGGCCAATTTCTCGTGCTCGGAGCGAAAGCGCGCACGCTCCTGCAAGGCCGCACCCACGCCACCGTCCAGGATATCCGCGATCTGGCCGCGCCCGTTTTGCGGCACCGCATTCTGCTTAATTACAAAGCCGAAGCCGAAGGGATCAGCGTCGAACAGATCATCCGGCGGTTGCAGGAAGAAGGAACGGCGTCGGCGTCGAAGTCCGAGAAAATGGTTGCGAAATGATTTGGAGTGCGGCGACAGGTCGCCGCTTTGCAAGCAATACACGCAGACCATGCGCCT
Organism: Verrucomicrobiia bacterium; assembly: GCA_036002705.1. Classification (GTDB taxonomy): domain Bacteria; phylum Verrucomicrobiota; class Verrucomicrobiia; order Limisphaerales; family SXQI01; genus DASVNK01. The sequence continues at coordinate 4,049 of DASYTB010000692.1, read as the reverse complement.
CCGGACCAGAAATCCACGCCGAAAACCGGGCTGCCTGAAAAGCGGTGACGCGTCACGGTACTCCAAATAGATGGCCACCCAATCCAGCTTCATCGATCCGCATGCGCTGATGTCCATCCGCAATATGGAACTGCGCGCGCGCGTGGTGGTGGAAGGCTTTCTGAACGGCTTGCATCGCAGCCCCTACCACGGTTTTTCGGTCGAGTTCACCGAATATCGGCAATATACCGCTGGTGACGATACGCGCTTTGTCGATTGGCGTTTGGTGGGGCGAACCGACCGCTATTACATCAAGAAGTTCGAGGACGAAACGAACTTGCGCTGCTTCTTCCTCGTGGACCAAAGCCACTCGATGTCCTTCGGCTCGGAGGGTTATTCGAAAACGCAATACGCCGCGACCCTCGCCGCGACCCTCGGCTACTTCCTCGAAAGGCAAGGCGACGCCATCGGCCTGCTCACGTTTGCCGAAGCGATGCGCGAGTACCTGCCGGCACGGCATCGGCCCGGCCACTTGCGGCAGTTCATGGTGACGCTCGAAAAACAAACGAGCGGCAAAATCACGAATCTCGAGGCGCCGCTCATCCGGGCGGCGGAGCTGATCCGCAAACGCGGGCTGCTCATTGTGCTTTCGGATTTTTTCGGCTCGCTCGAGAATCTGGAAAAGAGCCTCGGGCAACTCCGCGCCTGGGGTCACGAAGTCACGCTCTTCCAAACGCTCGATGCGGCGGAAATCGCGCTGGAGATGGACAAGCCTTCGTTGTTTCGCGATATGGAATCAGGCCGCGAGCTTTATATCGATCCCAAGCTCGCGCGGCGCGGTTACCTGGATCGCCTCAAAACGCACAACGAAACCCTGCAGCAAATCGCACGCAAGCTCGGCGTGGCCCACCACCTCGTGCCCACGAACCGGCCGCTTGAAAAAAGCCTCCTCGAATTCCTGCTCGACCGCCGCAAGCTCGGCAAATCCCTACGCCGCTCGCGCGCGGATTAGGGGACGGCGTAAAAAACGCCAGCCGGACTCTCAGGCTTGCAGTTACTGGTTTCACTCCTTAGTTTGCGGATATGATCGATTGGAGTTCGTGCAAGGCCGTCGAGCGAATCCCTGGAAAGATGAGCGGCGCATGGCTGTTTAAAGGAACACGTGTTCCGGTTTCGGCGCTTTTCGAAAATTTGAAGAGCGGCTCCACGGTCGAAGAATTTCTCGAATGGTTTGAAGGAGTGGAACGCCAGCAGGTGGAAGCCGTGCTGCAGCACGCTGAAGCAAGCCTTGCCATCGTCTGATGCGAGTTTTGTTTGACCAGGGCACGCCGCTGCCCTTGCGAAAATTCCTTGTCGGACACGACGTTCAGACGACCTTTCGGATGGGCTGGGCCAAGCTGAAAAACGGTGATCCGATCAGGGCCGCGGAAAATGACTTCGACCTGATTATCACGACCGACAAGAATTGGAAATATCAGCAGCGCGTCCTCAATCGCCGCATTGCAATTGCAGTCTTGCCGAGCGCGAATTGGCCGAAGCTGAAGCTCCGAGTTCAGGAGCTCATTCCAAAGATCAATGCGGCTAAAGCCGGAGACTATATCGAGCTGTAGGGATGGGAACCCGCGGCCGTCGCTGGATTGCGACGCTATCGAAGCAAAACGCATTGAAAAGGAGGCTCTTCAACGCTACGTTGCAGCGCGATGCTGGAAGACCGCCCATACATGCGTGATCCGATGTACGGAGCGCATCGAAGTGTCACCATGATCATGGTGGTTCTTCTGGCGGCCTGTTTTATTCTTCAATCGGTTTTAATTTCTTACAGCAGCGACGGCGCCTTCCTTCTTTACCGCGATTTCGCTCTCTCGAAGGCTGCCGTGATGAAGGGTTACGTCTGGCAGTTGCTGACGTTTCAATTCATTCATGCCGGATTTCTGCACGTTTTCTTCAACTGCCTCGCGCTCTTCTTTCTCGGTCGTGCGCTGGAGCCAGCACTGCAGCGAAAGCATTGGCTGGGAATTTACCTCGGCGCGGGCGTGGCCGGCGGACTTCTTCATGCCACCGGGAACATATTTTTGCCCAATCATTTTCCCAGTCCTGTCGTCGGTGCTTCCGCCGGCGTCTGCGGTTTGCTCGCGGCCTTCTCTTATCTTTACCCGCAGCAGGAAATTTACCTCTGGTTTGTTTTGCGATTGCCCGCCCGGTTCTTTTTTATTATCTCCGTGATTCTTTCCGCCTTTTTCATCCTGGTCCCAGCGGGCGGGCATGATCTCGGATACGCGCACGGGGCGCATTTGGGCGGATTGCTCTTTGGTTATGCGTACGCGCGCTGGCTCATTCATTACGACTGGAGACTTCCAAGCCTGCGTCTATTTCGGCGGCCGAAAGTTTTCGTTCACACGCGGCGCGCTTCCAATTGGCAGCAGGTGAAACAAGTCAAAACCGAACTGCCCTCGGATGAGTTCATCAGCCGTGAAGTCGATCCGATTCTGGATAAGATTTCCGCGCACGGCATTCAAAGCCTCACCGACCGCGAACGAAAAATCCTCGAAGCCGCGCGGGCGAAGATGGCCCGGAGGTAATTAACCGCAGAGAACGCACAGATCACAGGGACGAATTTCCCGTTCTCCTTTGTGTCCCATGCGTTCTTTGCGTGGATTCATTTCCGGTCGGCGAGCTGGCCGCGGGTGACACCTAATTGATTGATCAGCTTCAGTTCACGCCACAAACTCGACCCGGTTAATTCACCCGCGAGCAATCGTTGATATTGCTGAATGGTCCGCGCCACTTCCGCTGGGCTTTCGTTTAAAAGCTCTATGCGGAATCGCCGCGCGCCGACGGCTAAAAAGCGATCCACAAACTCTGCACCTGTTTGGGCGCGCGAATTGAAAACGGTGTTGCGGCAACCGGCATCGGCTTTCAGCGGGTGTCGCGCGCCCACTCGATCGCGGAGCTGCACATCGTGTTTGTCGCAGGGGCGGCCGCAATTTCGATAATCGGTGCCGTTCGAGAGGAACGCGCAAAAAACGCAATGCTCCATGTGAAACATCGGCATATGCTGGTGCAGCGTGATCTCGAACCACTCCGGCGGCGCGGATTTCAGCAGGGATTCAAGCTGTTCCGTATTCAAATCGTAGGAAGCCGTGAGGCGCTCGAGCTGGTACTTTTGGATAAAGTAATCCGCGGTAAGCGCGTTCGCCGTGTTCAACGAAAAATCACCGATGCAGCGCTTTCCCGCGAACTGCTTCAGATGGTCATAGTTGCGGACAAGATAACCGTCGGCCTCGAACGAAAGCACCTGCTGGATGATCCATTCTTCACCGGTCTTGAAAATGCGGGGGGGCGCGACCCAAATGGTTCGTCCCGGCGCAGCTCGGACCATCGCGACGGCGTCCCGGTAAGTCTTTGGATCTGCAAATTCGCAGTAGATCGTTTGAATCGGCGTCCGAAGGATTGCTTCGAGTTGCGCAAGGTTTCGGACGAGCACGACGAGTTCCGGGCGGGACTTCGGCGAGCCCTCGCTCGAAGGTGGTCGCAGGATTTCTTCAGGCGCGTTCAGCGCCCAGGGCTTTGGTGACTTTCGCTGCGCTTCAATCTCTGAAATGAGCGAGCGGCGGAGGCGATTCAATTCGCTGATTGGCAAAACAACGTCATCGCTCAGAAAGCTTTGCAGTTCAGCCAATCCGAACGGAGTGCCGCCGAGCCGGCCAAGTTGCTCGCGAAGAAGTTCGGCGGTGAGCGGACGATTCCGTGCCTTTTCCAACACCATGCTCGATTGCGCTTGGCTAATGTTTCCGAATTCATCGCGAGCGACAATTACCAGCGGCTTTTCCGCGACGCCATGCACCTCGAAATGAAGAGGACGCTGAAAGCTGATGCGATCAGAAGCAAACGTTTGCCGGAGGCGCCGATCAAGTTCAGGATCGCTCGTCTTCCAGACACGATCACCGGGATGGACTTGTCGAAAATCAATTTTGTCGTTGCCGAAGCGCAGAACGATTTCGTTCCCGCGCGGTATTGCTTCGTAAACGCGTCCGCCTTCTTCCGCCGCTTCCGGATGGCCACTGTCGAAC
>DASYTB010000691.1:0-3449 GCA_036002705.1 Verrucomicrobiia bacterium | reverse complement strand
GCCAAACGAGTTTGCCGCTCTGAAGATCGAGGCAAAGAAGTTTCCCTTCCGCGCCAAATGTGTAGCAACGATTGGAGGTCAGAAGGGGAGTGCAGCGCGGGCCGTTGTTGTAACCATAGGGGTCGATGAAGGAAGTGGGATAGCCGTCGCGCCAGAGTTCCTTTCCATCAGACAGAGACCAGGCGTGGACGATCTCTTCGTTGGCGACGCGGTCGTGCAACACAAGTTTTCCGTCGTGAATCGACGGCGCGCTGTAGCCCGTGCCGATATCCTTTTGCCAGAGCATCGGCGGCCCTTTGGGGCCGAACGAGTCTATTAAATTCGTTTCACTGGAAGTTCCGTTCGAGCGCGGGCCGAGGAAGCGCGGCCAATCTTCTGCCGCCGAATGGCGACCCGACAAGGCCATCGAGAGGCAGAAGAGACAGAGAAAAAGGACCGGTTCTCTCGACGCCCTGCCTTTCCGGCATAGATCAAACATCAGCGCAGCCGCATCTAAAATTCGCGAAATATGCGTTGGGCGAGGTGCCCAACGGGACAGGCGAGGCGCCTGTCCTACCCAACACTGCGCGGATCCGCGGGAATCTAGAGACGTTCGCCCTGGATCAAACATGATCTTTAAAACCCGGTTCCATGGGTGAGTGTTTGGATGCGGCAGAGATAAGTGTTCGCGGTGATGTAGAGCACGGAGCCATCTTTGCCGCCGAAGGCGCAGTTCGCGGTGGGCTCTCCGGTGTTAATGGTGCCGAGGTGCTTGCCTTCCGGCGAAATGACCAGCACGCCGCCGGGGCCGGTTGCCCAGACATTTCCCGCTTTGTCCACTTTCAATCCGTCCGGCACGCCTTTGCGGCCTTCCATCAGCGGAGTGGGATCAAAGAAAAGACGCGAGCTTCCGAGTTTTCCATCCGCGAGAACTTCGTAAGCCAGAACGGCGGGATGTTTTTGATCGGAGACGGCGATGTAGAGTGTTTTCTCGTCGGGCGAAAAGGCGAGGCCATTCGGATAGCTCAATTCGGAAGTGAGCAGGGTTACTTCGCCCTTCGGGCTGACTTTGAAAACGCCGCTGTAGATCAGTTCTTTCGCGGGATCGGTATTCCCCTTCGGAAGTCCATAAGGCGGATCCGTGAAGTAAAGATCACCGGTCGATTTGAAGACCAAATCATTCGGGCTATTGAAGCGGCGGTAATTGTAATAGCGGGCGAAGGGAATGAGTTTTTTGTCCTTCGTAAAACGTGCGATCTCGCGATCTCCATGCTGACAAATGAACAGGTTGCCATTTCGATCCAGAGCCAAACCATTCGAGCCGGCTTCTTTCAACGCTGGATCAGAACCGGTATAGCCGCTCGGTTCCTGGAAGACCCGGGTGCCAACTCGCTGTTGCCAGCGGAAAATGACGTTATTGGGAACGTCGGAGAGGAGGAGGTAATCGCTGTTTTTGACCCAGACCGGGCCTTCCGCCCAGCGAAAGCCCGAGGCCAGCTTTTCGATGACCGCCGACGGCGCGACAAGCTGGTCGAGCCCGGGATCGAGGCGCTCAATGTGACCCATCGAGGGATACGTTTTATCTTTTTCAGAGGCGCGTTGGGGAGGGGGTGCGGGCGCCGGCGCTTTCGGTTTCTCCTGCGTGGCGGAGAAGGAAAGGGAAATGGTTAAAGCGAGAAGGGCGTATTTGATCATGACAACTCCTGTCCGTATTCGATGGGGAACAGTTTTGCAAAACTCAATTTACGTCACAACAAAATAACAATGGAGGGAAGGCGAACCGGGGCCGAACCGGGAAGTATTGAGAAATCCAACGCAACGGGATGGCGAAATGCCTCGGGCGGTCAATTTGCATGTGTCCTTTGCGATTCGGGCGATTTTGGCCTGCGGCTTCCGCCTCGCCTCGAATTGCCCGGATCGAAACTTGCTGTAGAATATTCGCTTAGCTGATGAATCATCGAATTGCACTTTTGGCCGCGGCGCACCTCGGGGCCTGGTCTGTCTTAGCGGCACAGAACGTGATGATCTCGGACGTGCCGGATTACAGTTGGTACGCGGGATGTTGGGGCACCGCCAGCGGGAACATCATGGGTTATTGGGACCGGCACGGGTTGCCCGATTTTTACACGGGGCCAACAGGCGACGGGGTTGCGCCCTTGAACAGCGTGGGGTCGAACCAGAGCATTCGATCCATGTGGGCCTCGAAGGCGGGTGTTGACGGGCGTCCGGTGGATCAGCCCGGGCATATCGATGACTATTTCACGAACGGCGACGAAAATAGTTACGAAAGCACCGCGCCCGATCCATACAAGAGTCTCGGCCGCGCCGAGCATTCGCCAGATTGTTTGGGAGATTTCATGGGCGCGAGCCAGAACAAATGGGGGGATCTCGATGGTGAATGCAGTGGGAATATCGATGCGTTTGCTTTCAATTACTGGGACCATTCCGGGCACCGCCGCGTGAACTTCACGCCGCCGCCTTCCGGTGGAATTCCGGGGCGCGATGTCCAGTCGGGGATCAGGACCTGGGCGAAATATCGGGGCTACGATGCCGAAGTATCTTCGCAATTGGCGGATTTCAATCCGGAGGTTCAGCCGGGAAATGGTTTTACCTTTGAAGATCTGAAAGCTGAAATCGATAACGGTTACCCAGTTCTGCTTATGTTGCAAAACCCCGGCGAGCTGTTTCGTAATCTTCCCGGAATGCCGCGCGGAAACCCGGAAATCCATGCGATGCTGGCTTACGGATACGTGACCACCGATGATGGGCAGCAGATTGTCCGGTACCGAACGAGTTGGGGCAGCGGTGACAATATGTACAGTATCTGGGGACCGGATGTGTGGCAGGCGGGCATGACTCTGAGGGGGGTGCTTCTGTTTCACCCCGCGCCGAAGATAACGAAGACGGAAGTTGTTGAAGGCGGCTTAAAGATAAGTTGGGACGGCCCGAGTTCGACCTTGATCGATAACACCGCCGGCGCATCGTTTCCAACGCACTGGTATGGGCTGGAAAAAGAGGATGATTTGAATGGCGAATTTACACCGGCGGCGGACCCGGTTTCCGACCTCGAAATTACGGTTTCCGTTCCCTATCCCGCGCGCAACGTGTTCTTCCGGGTCAAAGTCATGACCCCGGAGCAGGCGGGAAAACCGAGGGGACAGTGACAGGGCGGAAGATCAGCCGGGCGGACCTTTGGGAAGGCGCCAGTCGCGATTGAAAGGTGGCTTTTCTTTTGGAGGCAAGTGGCCATTGGGGAATTCGCTTTGGTTCTGCGCGCGTCGCTCTTCGTCGTAATAATAACGAAGGAGGAGATCTCGTCTTCGTTCGCCGCCGCTGTCGAGAAAATCATGGAACCAGCCGCCGCGCGGATTACGGCCGGGCAAGCAGGCCGGGTCCCGCAAGCCGTGGGTCCAAAGTTCGGCGTAGAGTTCCCGATCTCCGAGATGGTTGGTGTGGAGCACGTAAAAGCC
>DASYTB010000690.1:0-4962 GCA_036002705.1 Verrucomicrobiia bacterium | reverse complement strand
CATCCAACGGTTCCGGACGCAGCGCCCAGGACTCACCCGGTTCAAGCGTTTTCAGCCCGGTTTCCAAGTCACCTTGCGGCGGACGAGTCAACGGGCCGACGCGCGTCTCGAGTTCCCAGGCGCTGCCCACCGCGAGACTTCTCACCGCATCGCAAAGCATGCGCTTGAATTTCTCGTCGTCATACACTTCGGCTTCAAGCAGGAGGAGCGAAGTGGCGGAACATTTTTGACCGCTGTGACTGAACGCGGAATGGACGACGTGCTTGACCGCCAATTCGCGGTCAGAAAGCGCCGTTACAATAGTCGCGTTCTTTCCGCCCGTTTCGGCGAAGAGGCGAAGATTGGGTTTTGTGCGCAGCAAATGCCGTGCGGTTGCTGTGCCGCCCGTCAGAATCACGGCATCGACATCGGGATGCGTGACCAGGCGCTCCCCTGCGCCGCCGCCCGGACAAGGCGCGAATTGCAATGCACTTTTCGGGACGCCGGCGCGCCAAAAGCATTGGCAAAGGACGAACGCAATCAAAACCGTATCCGACGCAGGCTTCAGGATCACGTTGTTCCCCGCCGCGAGCGCCGCCGCGATTCCTCCGCACGGAATTGAAATCGGGAAATTCCAGGGAGGAACGACAACCACAACCCCGCGAGCAGATACCTTAACGCCAGGCAGACAATAAAAGTACGTCGCCGTGGCTCGATAGAATTCCACGAAATCGACCGCTTCGCTCACCTCGGGATCGGATTCGCTTAAAGTCTTTCCGCCGTTTGCCAGCGCCGCCCACATTAGATCGGCGCGAGCGCGTCGAATCTCCTCGGCCACACGGCCAAATATCTCGCTTCGCGCATCCGACGCCAGAGCACGCCATCCACCGCGATCATCGAGCGCGCATGGCACGGCACGTTCGATATCATGGTGGTCCGCCTGAGCGTAACGTGCCAGAATCACCCCCGGACGCGACGGATCAAGGCACTTTCCGCCAAGCGACTCCGGGGAAGAAAACCCTTTTCCGCCAATAACCAGTGGAATCTCGTTCGGTTGGAAATCTTTCCGGTTGATGATGTATTCCGCCCATTCGCTATTTTCGCGCAACGACCAATCCGTGTCGGGTTCATTCGCCAGCTCGTCCCATTTCATTTCAGGACGAGGCGCATCAAAGACCTTGGTCAACCGGTTTTGTTCGCGGCGCGGTTTATCAGAAACTTCAACGGCGAATGATTCCCGGAACCCCGTCTCAAGCTGTTCCCACTCCGACGAATCAATCGTCAGTTTAAAGGCATGGCGCAGGAAATTCTCCGGCCCGGTATTTTCATCAAGGCGCCGCAGCAAATAACCGATTGCGTTAAGAAATTCCTCCTTCCGGCAGGCGGGCGCGTATAGCAGGACGCGCCTCGTTTGCTCCAGAAGGGCGCGCCGCTGATGATTTGCCATTCCTTCAAGCATCTCGAATTGCACCCTGTCCTCAGCTCGGGCGCGTTGCGCCAGAATGAGGCCGTAAGCGACATCGAATAAATTGTGCGACGCAACGCCGAGATGCACTGCATCCAGATGGCCCACCCCCTCGCGCAGCATCCTTTTGTAATTCGCGTCCGTTTCGACCTTGCGCCGAAAGGGCGCTTGCGGCCAATCGTGCACCGCTGCATCGACGCGCTCTGCTTCCATATTGGCGCCCTTCACCAACCGAATTGTCACCGGCGCGCCCCCGGCGGAGACGCGCCGCCGCGCCCAATCGTTGATTTTGCGCTGCACGGCGGCGGAATCCGGAACGTAAGCCTGAAGAGCGATTCCGGCCCGCACCTGCTCCAGGCCGGAACGGCTCAGCGTGCGCATGAACGCTTCGGCCGTGAGATGCAAATCCCGATACTCTTCCATATCGAGATAAATAAACTTCGGCGCCGAATCTCCGTTCGGGCGCTTGAAAAAAAAACGCGCCGCGGTCCGGTAGAGCGTTTCCAGGCGGTCACAAAGCATGCGGATGGTGTGTTCGCGTGATAATCCGGAAATCTGCGAGTAGAGCGTCGATATTTTTACCGAAAGCACCTCGACTTCGGGCAATTGCAATGCTTCGAGGCATCTTTCCAACCGTCGTGCCGCCTCCTCTTCACCCAGGACAGCTTCCCCCAGCAGATTCAGGTTCATCCGCACGCCCTCGCGTTGGCGAGCGGCCAGGTGCTCGCGGAGCAAATCCGTTTCGGCGGGCAGCACTACGTTGGCTGTCTCGTGCTGAATCTGTTCCTTCACCAACGGCATTGCGACACCCGGCAGCCACGCCCCAAAAGTGCGAAAGCCGCGCAGCAACGCGCGATCCAGCGGATTGAAAAACCGGGGAACGCCCTGCACGTCGAGAATGTGCGTCAACTGATCCGCCATGCGCCAAGCCGCGCTCGAGCGAAACGCCTCATCCGTCAACTGCACCAGAGTCGCCTTGTCCTCGGGCCGTTGCAGCATCCGATCTAATTCACGTTGCTGGCGCCGCTCACTTGAAGTTTGCAGCTCCGTGGCGCGGGTTTGTAATGTGCGCGCGAGTTCAACGGCTTCCGCAACAAGATCCGCTCCAATGTTTACCGGAATTCCATTCACGTGGCGGCCGCATTTCCCTGACTTGAAGTTTCGTTTGCGAGGTTTTTCAGATAGGCAAGCGCGGACTGTTTTCTCGGATTCGGATCAGCCGCCGCTTCTTTAGTGGCAATCAGATCGAGCAGCGAAAGCACCGGCGTGTGCTGCCCTTTCAGTTCGAATATTCGCAGGCGCGCCTTGAATTCTTCGAATGAATTCATCCCAGGAACAACCCGGAAAATATCTATATCGCCCGCCGCGCTATTCAACGCGAATAAAGGCTGGCGCGTCAGCACTTTGGCTGTCAGCGGACGGTCCCATTCCGCCTTCACCTCCTGCAAAGCGCCGACAAGCCGCTTCCGATTCTCGGCGGAATCCGCGAACAAAATATCAATATCAAACGTTTGCTCGGGGCACCCGTAAAGCGTGGCAGCGAACCCGCCGATAATCAAATATTCGACTCCGTGCTTATTGAGGGCGCGGACAACTTCGGCCGGATCGAACATAGCATCCGTTTCTCCTTATTTTTGCGATCCACCACTGGCCACTGACCGCTCTCTGCAACGTGCCGCATTGCCACCATGAGCGTTTCATAGCGCTCGTCGGCCGTTTTCCGAAGATTTCGCCGAAGCGTTTCGCGTTGGACGAGGCGCGCAAAGTCGCTCCGTTCTTCATTATCCATGCGGGAATTAGGGCAAATCGGTCTTGCCCATGAGAAAGCGATCACATTCGCGGGCCGCGCCCCGGCCTTCGTTGAAAGCCCAGACGACCAAACTTTGGCCGCGGCGAGCATCACCAGCGGCGAATACCTTGGGAATGCTCGTCTGAAATTTGCCGTAGTCGGCTTTGACGTTCGTGCGCGGGTCGCGCTCCACTCCGAGTCCCTCCAGGATCGGTTGTTCCGGCCCGAGAAAGCCCATCGCCAGCAAAACAAGCTGGGCCGGGCGAATTTTTTCAGTGCCCGGAACTTCTTTGGGAACGAACTGTCCCTTATCGTTTTTGGTCCACTCGATCTCGACCGTATGGACCTCTTTCACCCGCCCGTTGTCGTCGCCCACGAACTTCTTCGCCGTGGTGAGATAGACCCGCGGGTCATTGCCGAACACGGCCGCGGCTTCCTCCTGCCCATAATCAAGCCGGTAAACCTTCGGCCATTCCGGCCACGGATTGTCTGTCGCCCGTTCCATCGGTGGGCGCGGCAGGATTTCCAATTGCACCAGGCTGTTACAACCATGCCGCATCGATGTTCCCACGCAGTCCGTTCCGGTATCACCGCCGCCGATGACCATCACGTCCTTGCCCTTCGCCGAAATGAAATTCCCGTTCCATTTCTGGTCGAGCAACGACTTCGTATTCGCTTGGAGAAACTCCATCGCAAAGTGAATGCCCATGAGATTCCGCCCCTCGATCGGCAAATCTCGACCCTTCGTCGCCCCAGTGGAAAGTACGATCGCATCGAACTCCTCGAGCAACCGTTTTGCAGGGATATCCTTCCCCACCTCCGTATTCGTCTTAAAAGTGACCCCTTCCCCGGCCAGCAGATCAACTCGGCGCTGCACAAGCGATTTGTCGAGCTTCATGTTGGGAATGCCATACATAAGCAGCCCGCCAATGCGATCCGCCCGCTCAAACACCGTCACCGTGTGGCCCGCCTTGTTCAACTGCGCGGCGGCGCAAAGGCCGGCGGGTCCGGATCCGACAATCGCCACTTTCTTACCCGTTCGCACCTGCGGCGGCTCCGGATTGATCCAGCCCTCGTCCCATCCGTTGTCCGCGATGGAAGCCTCGATATTCTTGATTGTAACTGGCGGAGAATGAATCCCCAGCACGCAAGACCCTTCGCACGGTGCCGGGCACACCCGTCCGGTAAACTCCGGGAAATTATTCGTCTTGTGCAACCGGTCGAGGGCCTCCTTCCACAGACCGCGATAAACAAGGTCGTTCCACTCCGGGATCAAATTATTGATCGGACAGCCACTCGCCATCCCGCTGATGAGCGTCCCCGTATGGCAGAACGGCACGCCGCAATCCATGCAGCGGGCCCCTTGCGTCCGTAGCTTCTCCTCCGGCATGTGGAAATGAAACTCTTTCCAGTCCCTGATCCGTTCCACGGCGGAACGGTCGAGGGGCAGTTCGCGGAGATATTCGATGAATCCTGTGGGTTTACCCATCTTTTTACTTCTGATTCCGGGGCAAAAGATTAGCGCCAGCCGGGCTTGATTCGGCTGTTGCTGCGGGATGCTTTAGCAACGATGCGCATCTGGAGCTTGTGTTAATAACAGGTTCTCAGCGGGTTTCAAACAATTATTTCAGTTCGGCCGATATTCCACGATATTCCACGAATATTCCGCGATAACCCCTGATATTTCCCAGTGCAGTTGTCGGTAGTTTTCGCTGAAGTACCAATTTTT
>DASYTB010000689.1:0-3460 GCA_036002705.1 Verrucomicrobiia bacterium | reverse complement strand
CGACATGGAATGACATCGCATGACACTGATCCGAAGCCACCTGACCGAATCCAACTCCTAATTTGGTTTTTCGTAGAGCATATCCTTTTCATCAATCAGAAGCTTCGATTGGATCGTAACCTTGCTTTTTCGCCTTCTTCGCTTCCTCGGGTGCTGGACCCATGCGGGCGCAATTGACGAGGCGCTGCTTTCGCTCGGAACCGAGCGGATTCTCAGTTTTACGACTTTAGGACATACTTTGTCTCAGCGACCGACTCCGGGACAAACTATGCTTGAAACGGATCAAAGAAGTGCGGAAAACTGAAACCTCCAGAAAACCAAATATTGAATTGGCCGCTATTTTGAGGGGCAAACTTTGCTTGTCACGTGGGACAAACTTTACTTTTAGTGACATGTTTAATTACCCAAGAGAAAGTCCCCGTCCGATGGAACGCTTCTGAAACAAAAGCGGCGGCCTCCCTCACAGAAGACCGCCGCTCGAGTCGGCCGAGTCCGACCAGATCAGACCAGGTCAAAGAACCTTGGCGCGCAGCAATTGCATCTTGGCCGTTTTCGGGTTCACCGTGTATTGAGCCGAACCGCTCAGGGCGCTGAGAGTTGTTAACGGCGACCATGTTCCGAGAGCGCTGGCGCCTTCAATCGAGAGCGTGATACCAGCATCGCACTGAACCGTAAAGGTGATCGTTCCATCCGGATTAAAAACGTACTGGCTAAGCCAGTGCGGCTGGGCAGGCGGCGGCGGTGTGATGCTCGTGAAATCGAACTTCGTTTGGGTATCAAGGGCCGATGAGAGAAACGTATTTGGAATCGTGTTCGTGTTAAACGCCACTGATTTGTAAAAGGTAATCGAACCCCGCAACTTGCTCCCGGTGTGTAATTTGCCTGCCGGAATTACCACGGAAGTGGCCGTGTTTGGCAGCAGCAGGTTGTTGCAATAGTCGGGCGCGAAGAAGTTTCCGCCCTGGGTATCGCCAATATTAATCGAAATGCTGTCGAACTGGCCGGAGGCTCCTGTGTACGGGGAGAATTGCAGCGTGAACGCTTTGCTAAAATCCGCCGCGGTCAATTCAACCAGGTTCACAAACCGGGGTACCACCGCCGCCGCCGTGTTACCGAGCGGCAGTGTGACCGAACCCGCTCCCGTGGCCGCGAGCGTGTAATTTCCGGCCGGGTAAGCCGCCTCCAGCGCCGCGCTGGAATTGAACTCTTCCTCCGTAAGAAAGTCGGAACCAAAGAAATTCGTCAGTGTTTTGTTGATTCCGTTCGGCCCGGCCAGTGTCACCTTTGTTACCACCTGGTTGCTCGCCGACCCATAGGTGGCAAAGAAGGCCGCGGGGATCTCCGTGTCCGGCGTGGGCGTCGTATTGCCAGTCTGAACAAACGTCAACTCTTTCATCAACACCCCAAATCCTTTGGTCGTATCAGAAGGTGGTGTCTGGCATCCGCTCGTCGTACCACCGGTTGCTCCGCCGGTTGTGACCCCGGTGGTACCGCCGGTGCTGCCCCCGGTCGTCCCACCGCTGCCGGTGCTAAAGTTTCCTGAAATGGTCGCCAATTCATTTCCAGATGAATCGCGAAAGTTCGAAGCCCCCCCCGGCACTGGATTGAGAGTCCATGTGACGTTGGCATTCGCTGGAAACCCTCCCGCGGCAGAGACCGAGAGCACAGTGTCCTCGGGCCACGAATAAGTAAGGGCGGAAGGGTTAACATTCGCGCTCCATTGGATCGAATGAGTAGTGGCCATTCCAGTGCTGAAGACAAAGGTCATTGGGCTGCTTGCGATCACACCCGTCGAGCCTGTTGACGGCAGCACAAATGTCAAAGTAGGTCCTGTTCCTCCGGCCGTCGTGCCGCCGGTTGTTCCACCCGTGGTTCCTCCAGTGGTTCCACCGGTTGATCCACTCGTGATGATCGAAAACTGGGTTTCATTGTAGGATGCGGTGCTTCCCGTGGCCCCTGCGATGCTTGTCGTATCTGTTGAAAGCTCGTGCAGGAAACGAAGCTGCGCATTGTAAGTGGCTCCCGCCTGGAGCTTCCCCGCCGGGATCGTTGCGGTCGTCCCATTGCCCTTTTGGAGGAACACGCCACTTCCCGAATCGTCCGTCACTTCAAATTCAAAATAATCGTTCGCGCCCGCGTCGGTGAAGGGATCGAAATTGACCGTAAACTGCGCCGAAGGATCAACCGATTGAGCCGCAGAGAAGTTCGAAACGTGGGGAATTGCCGTCGGGTAGCTTGTGACGTTCACCGCCAGCGTGGCCATGTAAGATTGGAATGCCTGTGTAAAGACACTCAAGGTATAATTGCCATTGGGGTAAAACTGATTGAACAAGTCTGAACTCCCGGAATCAGCGAACTGAAGTCGCCCATTTAGCTCGGAGAGACTGAGAAAGCCAGCACCCTGAAAGGCCGCAGCGGCAATATTTGATACGTTTCCTTCGACCGACCCCAAAATGGCAAAAGGATCCGAATTCGCCACGGGCGCGGAAGCTGACGTTTGAGTGAAAACCTGGCCTTTCGCGAGGCGAAATGCCGTCACATCGCCGGCGTGAATCATCGCGGCGGCGCCGATAAACGCGCCGACCACTGCGGCGCGTCGCAGAAAACAATGAGAGAATCGCTTCATAAAGAGCGGAAGTATAGCACGTTTTGCCGAACTGAATACTGTTTTTTGGACGAATGTTTTCACGCAAATCTCTGTGGACGAACCGTTCGCCCGTTGTGATAATATCCTCACTACCAGGATGCAACGAATGCAGCGCATTAGGTCCAAACGAATCTGCCGCCTTTTACCGCTCGCTCTCCTGCTCCGAACCCTTTTCGCCGCGGACCCTGATCCCCACGCTCATTGGGCATTCCAACCGGTCGCCGAGCCGCTCATTCCCTCCGTTTGGAACAGCGGCTTGATCAAAACGCCGGTGGACGCGTTCGTCCTGAGCGGTTTGGAGAAGCGTACCTGGACTCCCGCCGATCCCGCGGAAAAACGAACGCTCATCCGGCGCGTTTATTTCGATGTGACTGGATTGCCGCCAGCGCCGGAAGCGGTTGAGGTTTTTCTCTCCGACCGTTCGCCGGATGCTTACGAAAAACTGGTGGATCGTCTCCTGGACAGCCACGAATACGGCGAGCATTGGGCGCAGCATTGGCTGGATGTGGTCCGCTACGCCGAAACGGAAGGTTACGAATATGATCGCCACATCGCGGACGCCTGGCGTTATCGCGATTATGTGATTAACTCGCTCAACTCGGACAAGCCTTTCGACCGGTTCGTGACTGAACAGATTGCCGGGGATGAAATTGCTCCCGGCAATCCGGAGTGCGAGACGGCCAGCATTTTTCACCGCCTGGGCCCGATTCGCCGAAACGCGGGCAATCCGGAAATTGCTCTCAGCCGGAACGAGGTCCTGACCGAGCGGACCGATATTATCGGCGCCGCGTTTCTGGGCCTGACGATTGGCTG
>DASYTB010000688.1:0-16041 GCA_036002705.1 Verrucomicrobiia bacterium | reverse complement strand
GGTTTTCTGCGCCGTCTTAAGTTCAAGTTCCCAGGAGCAAACTGGAAGAGACGTTCGCCGCTTGATCGCCATCACCGAACTTTGCACTTCATTGAGGAACGGCGTCCACGGTCTTTCGGGCGAGGCCTTCCGCCAGACCCGGGCATTTTGAAACACGTAAAGAATCTCGTTCGTCGTATAGTCGAGCCGCAAAAACTCCCCGCCTTCGATGGAAACCATTTCGGCCGTGGCGCTCTTGCGGACTTCCGCCCGCCATTGTTCACCCGCGCGCAGCACCCTTTCGATATCGTGTGTGTTCCGCCGCAAATGGAGCGATTGCATCTGAAACTGATAAAAGGCCGTGGCGGCAATGGAAAGAACCAGAGACAAAGCGCCGATGTAAACCATGAATTCCATCAGCAGAATTCCCGCGCAGTTCGAGAAAGGAGCGCGCCCATCCCGGGCGCGGCAGCCTCCAAACGATGAAAGGCTATTTTGCGAAAAGGTCGTTCTATGAATTCGAGAGCCACTGCGCCCGAGACGAGCGCGCTCCGTCGATCGACAAATCACGTCGATCTTCATAGCGCAGCCTCCCGGATGACGCGTTCCGGGCCGCGAGCCGCCCTCCATTCCAGACGGATGGTCGTTCCGCGGCGAGTGAAAAGGAACTGGCCCGGCGGCAGATTCGTGGCCGCAACGCAGTTCACCGGATAGGTTTGCTGGCCTTCAGGAAAGTTTTGCCATTCGCCGGCAAGAAGTACTTCAAATTCGCCATCCACGATTTCGCCGGCGATGGTGCGGTGATAATAAGCTCGCGCCAGTTTGCGTTCGTAGTTGAAGGAAAACGCCAGCGGAAGGACGGCGAAAAGCAGGAGAGCCATGGCAACACCGAGATCGGCGGCAAACCACCCGGCGCGCGAACGTTTTCCAAGTCGAATTACCATAGGACCGCCGTATTAATGACGGCGATAAAAACCGAGAAAATCGCGATCATCACGCACGCAACCGCGGCTCCGTTCAGTATCAGGAGCGCGGTGCTGGTCAAATGCGCGGCCGTTTCCTCCTGGCGAGACGCTTCGCCTTCGAGGGTCTCGTGCCACCCGTAAAGCGCGCGGACAAAGCCGATTCCCGATTGGGCGGCAGTGGCCAACCGCCATTGCAATTGCCCATCTTCATCGAAGCCCGACATCGCCCGCGAAAGCGCCAGGCCGGAGCCGAGCTTCTTCGCGGCCCGCCGAGCTTTCCACTGGACAAAAAGATTGCCCACCCCCTCACCGGCCCGCTCGAGCGCCTGCGCCTCGGGCATCTCCGCATCGAGCAGAAAAGCCAGGATGAGAGAGAAGTCGCGTTTGAGCAGTTTATTGCGCCAGGGCAGCGCGTAGGCAAAGCGGTCGCGGAGAAACAGCCATTTACTCCGCGCGTTTCCGCTCGAACGCGGGCCAGAAATCGCTCCGATAAACAGGAACAAGACGCACAAGCCCAGGCTCAAATAACCGACAATGAACCAGCCGCTATTCTCGGTGATCAACCGCGCGAAATCCGGCATCGGAGTCTCCATGTCCTCAAGAATGACCTGCATTTTTGGCCAAACGAAAATGCGCCAGAAAAGCAGGACCGTGGCGGTGAAGGGCAAGAGCAGGATCACCAGCACGTAAGCATACTGAAGCGCGCTGCTGGTCCGTCCGATGACGCGTCCGAGGGCAGCTTTAGCCAATTGAATGGAGCGTCCTAATTGATTCGTTTCCGCACCGGTTCGCAGCAGGCCAATAATGTTCGGCGGCAGATACCCGGGGATTTCGTCCAACGCCGGAATGAGCCGATATCCCTCCTCGAGATAGGCGGCCAGCAGATGGAAACGCGTTCCCACGATCTTATCTCTAGTCCTGGAAATCGAGACGATCGTTTCCTCGGGTGTTTTTGCATCACGCAACCCTCCCAGCATCAGATCCAACAGGAGGTTCGCATGCGCGCGGCGCCGGAGGGGCATTGTGACAAGGAAAAAAAGTACTGTGAGAACGCACGCCGCGGGGGCCATCACAAAAAAAGTCCAACCGACCAAGGCGCGAAAGAAGTCGGTCATAACATATCAACGAAACGAACCAGAATTCCCACGACGGAGGCCATTTGCCCGAGCAGACAGAGCCCGAGAACGACGACGGCCAAAGGCAACGCCGCGTAGAGCAGGATATCCGTCCGGCTGGAAGCGCGCTGATTGTAAATCTCGGCCGCGCGAGCGAAACCCTGGGCCAGGTCTTCGCCGCCCTGCGCCACGAGCCAGATGAAAAGCGGCGGGAAGGCGCGGTTCACCACCGCCACATCAGCAAAACGGCTTTTGCCTTCACGCAACCCGACGCGCCAGCCGGCAATGTCCTTCGCGGCGGAAGTATTCTTCTCGATCTGCTGCATCAACCCGAGGGCCTCATCGAAATGCGTGCCGCTGGAGAGAAGAAGCGAGATGGTGGAAGCGCTTTGCGCCAGGGAGGCTTCCTTCGCACCCGGAAAATGCCAACGAAACCAGGAACGGACCCGGCCGTTGCGAAAGGCCCCGAGAACGAGCATCAGCGCGCAAAAGAAAAGTACGGGGGGCACCCAAATAAGATGGGCCGAACTGTCGTTGACTGCCCGCGGGGAAAAGGCAAACAGTTCTTCGGTGGCGGCCTTGAAAAGCGAGGAATAGCCAAAGGCGAGGAGCAACGAAAGCGCGAAACAACCCGCGAGGATAATCGCCGGATAAGTCATGAGCCCCTTGAGGCGCGTCGCCATCGCGTGCATGCGGTTATAATAATCAGCCAACAGAACCAGGACGCCGGGCAACGTGCCGGTTCGAGCCCCGGCACTGATCACCGCGACATAAGTCGCGGGCAGCTTACGCCTCTGGATTGCCACGTCGAGCGGCGTGCCTGTTTGCAGGTCCGCCTCCAGCGCCTCCAGCTCCGCGCGGAGCGATCCTTTGCGCATCGCCCGAGTCAATTCGCGCAAGGCGCCCTCGAGCGGAATCCCGCTCTGGAGCATTCCGGCGAGCTGCTGATTAAAAAAAGCAAATTCGTCGTGATTCAACGGTAGAGATTGGACAATTTCGAAGCGGCCCTGTCACGAAGCAATTCAATCGACACCGCTTTCCAATTGTCGTCAAGGAAGACAGCGGCTCGATCGGCTCGATCTGCGGGTCGTTACGGGGTTAGAGCTTTCGTTCGGAAGAAAAGACGCGGGGCGTCACTGAGCGGCTGCGTGATGTCCACCCAATTGGCGGTCGTGGCCACGGTCGAGAATTGCCGCCACGCGACCAGGTCTTCGCTGCTTTCGATCAGGATTGGGTCCACGGGTTTTTCGAGCACCACTCGCGCCGTGTCCCAGGAAATGCGCGAGTCTTCTGGGTGGAATCGAGCGCGGGTCACATCCGAGGTTACTTTACCGGAAACGTAAATCGAGCCGGCGCCCGCGACTGCGAAGCGTCCGAGGCCGTAGGTTAAGCCGTAAAAATTCATATATGGCTCAATCAGACGGTCGTTCCACGCGAAGCCGTCCGTAGATGAGAGTATATGCGCATAGACACCGCCGCGCCCGCCATAGTGGGCCAGGGCGATGAAGGTTCCATTGGCGAACATTACATCATGGACCACGCATAAAGAACCGCTCTCGTAAGCCAAAGACCACGAGAGTCCATTCGTCGATGAATAAATCACGCCACGCCCACTACCAGAGCAAGAGCCTCCATCGCTCCCGGCGGCGACGAATACACCATCTCCATAGGCCAACCCCACCGCGTCATCGGCCGGGATCGTACCCTTCTGCGCCCACGCGATGCCACCCGTGGATTCCCAAAGAACGGTCTCCCCGCCAGGCTCGGTAGCGAGAAACTCTCCATTGATATAACTGATCGAATTGAGCCCGGAGAGAGGCGGCACTTCCGTGAGATCCCAGAACTGCGCGTCTTTGGAAGAAAGCAACAGCCCGGCTTTCGGATTGCCATCCGACCCCTGTTGCCATCCGCTCAGAAAAAATCTCCCATTTTGGAAAGTGACGCCGCCCAGCTCGTACTGAGCGTTGGTTTGGTAGGCCAGGAGAGAAGAATTAGCCTGCCAGTTCGTTCCATTCGTGGAAGTCAAAAGGATCCCGCTGCCGAGTGCGACCCACAGACCGTTGCCCGCGGCGATGGCGAGCAAAGGGTTGGTGGTGCCCGAGTCTTGTCGAGCCCAATCCAGAGCATTTGTCGAAGTAAGGATCGCCCCACCGGAACCAACCGCGACGAACTGCCCGCTTGAAAAAGTAATTCCCGTGAAGATTTCTTCAGAGGTCAGCAGCGCCAAACGCTGCCAATCCTCCAACGGGTGCGCATAAAGATTTGAGGCCAACAGCAGGACGAGCATTCGGATCGCGATGTTTCGCCGATGGCCGAAGATTTTCGCGCGAAGAGCTGTTTCGGCATTCCGAGAAGGCGCTCTGGCCGCAGCCATAATCTCGGGATGCTGAAGTTCGCTGGATTCTGGTACCAAGCAGAATTGTGGCTCAGTTCTCACGCAATTACTACGTGTTGAGTGGGTACGATCTTTCAGATTTCACCTCACTATTCAGGAGCTATCGTTTTGATGAATCTGCGCGACGACGTATTGAATCGCGAACCCTCGTTTTATTCTGCCGCCGATCTGGAGTTGTTGGTTCGTGATTTTTTTTTAGAGAGCGGATCGGAGTGTGGTTTTTTCATAGCTTTTTGAGGCTTAGTTCGTTCCAACTTTTTCTTAGCGCAATTACACGAAATTAGATGAAACGAGACAAGAGGGGATTGGGCCCCAAACCACTTCCAATCAAGCAAGAGACGGGCCTGAGGCCTCCCGGCTGTGTCCAAGGTTTCCGAAGATCCTGGGCTGGCTTGGTTCTGAAGTGACTTTTGGGAGCGCCGCGAACTAAATCGTTGCGCGGCGTTGCATCCATGGCTAGCGGTATTCGCTAGTCGCAATCAGGAACTTTTTCCAGGTGCGATTTTCCGCTGCGGCCTTCGCAGCGCGGACCAGAAACAAAAATGGTGCCGCCGTTCGGGTCGCAAGCGGGGTAAATCTCGACCCAGATCATCACTACCGGAACGGAACCGAGATTGGAAACCTGGTGAACCTTGCCTGGAATCTCGGAAAATGAAGAGCCGGCGGCCAGGTTACCTTCCGATATTGGTGTCACGCCCAAATCCAAAACGCGCGGGCCATCCGGGCTGAGAATGACATTGGCGGGTTTGAGGTCGCGATGCAGCACGCCTTGCTGATGCGCGTAATGAACGGCTTCGGCAATTGCGGCGACGATTTGCGCGGCTTGCTCGGGCAGGAACGGTTGTTTGCGGGCGAGAGCGGCAAGGCTTTCGCCGGGCACGTAGTCCATGGCGAAAAAATGCTGACCTTCCTGCTCGCCGATTTCGTGAATGGAAACGATGTTCGGATGGCGCAGCTTGGCGGCGAGTTTGGCTTCGCGTTGAAAGCGCTCGACATCGATGGGCGTGGCCAAGAGGCCGGACGAGATGGTCTTGACGGCGACGAAGCGTTCCAGGCCGGGCTGCCAGGCTTTATAGACAATGCCCATTCCGCCGCGGGCGATGACTTCGACAATTTCGTAATCGCCAAGCTTGCGCGGCGCGCCAGGAGGCAAAGACGATTCTTCGGCAAAGACCAGAGAAAGGGCGGACTCGGGATGTTGGTCGTTTTGCGTGCCGACTTTGCTCTCGGTGAAACCGCCAGCCACCAGGCAGCGGGGGCAGAGCAGTCCGGGTGCGTCACCGGGAATGGGCTGGCTGCATTTGGGGCAGATTTGTGAGATAGTTTTCATGGAAAACAAACCGGCCAGGGGCCGTCCGCGCTCCGAGCTAAAACAATGAAGCAGAGAGATTACGCATTTTCTGCGGGACATCTGAAAACAGATTTTTTAAGCTTTGGTCATGGCTAAGCCTAAATTTCGCCGTCCCGAAGCAGATGAACAGCACATCCTGGAACACATCACAGTGCGGCCCATTGGGCCACAAGAGCGTCCGCGCTATGACGCTCTGATGCGAGAGCACCATTACCTACACAGCCACCAACTGGTCGGACAGCAGCTCTGTTACGTCGCGACTTATCATGGGGAATGGCTGGCGCTGGCTAGTTGGTGCGCCGCGGCACGCCATCTCAAAGCGCGCGATACGTTCATCGGCTGGACTCCCGAGCAATGTCGGCGGCGGCGGGGCCTGCTGGCCAACAACGCGCGCTTCCTGATCCTGCCGGGCCGGCATCTTCCCAATCTGGCCAGTCGCGCGATGAAACTCGTCCTGCAACGGCTTTCCCGCGATTGGCAGCAACGGTTTAAGCACCCCATCGTGGTGGTCGAGAGCTTTGTCGATCCCGCACAGTTTCGGGGCACCACTTATCAGTGCAGCGGCTGGACGCAATTGGGCCTCACCCAGGGCTACGGTCGTGTGGGCAAAGACTATTACATCGCCCATGCCCAACCCAAGCAGCTCTGGGTAAAAACTCTCGTCAGGAACGCCGCCAAAAAGCTGCGCGCCGCGCAACTTCCCGAACCCTGGGCAGCGGTGGAGAAAAATGTGAAGCCCCGATGCACCTCGGGGAGTGCCGATCTCAAAACGTTGACCGACCACCTGGCGCAGATCCCGGAATATCGCTCTAAACACTCGCTCGGCTTTCCCCTGGCCGGGATGCTCACACTCATCGCGGTGGCCGTCTTCTGTGGGGTGGTGCGCGGCAAAAAAGATTTGGCCGCTTTCGCCAAAACACTTTCCGAACACCAGTTGCGAGCCTTGCGTTTCCGGCGGGACAGAAAGACCGGCCGCGTGCGCTGTCCTGGAGTAACGACCTTCTTTCGCATCCTCAACGAAGTCGATGAAGGGGCGCTGGAACTGGCGCTGCTGGCCTGGCAGGACCAGATGCTTGGACCGGTCCAAGACCGCTTGATCGCACTGGACGGAAAAGAGCTGCGCCACTCCCAGGGCGGGGAACTGGTCAGCGCCATCGGAGCGCAGAGCGGCCGCTGGCTGGGCACCGTGCGCACCCCGGACAAAACCAACGAGATCACGGCCGCGCGCACTTTACTGGATCGACTTAACCAACGGCTGGACTTAAGCGGCAAGGTGGTGATCCTCGATGCGCTCCACACCAATCAGCAAACCGCCCGGCTCGTGGTTCAGGAAGCGGGGGCTGATTATCTCTTCACCGTCAAAACCAACCAGGAAACTCTTCATAAAACCGTGAGCGGACTTCTTGAGGCCCGCGCCTTTTTTCCCTCAGGACCCGACGAAGATCGCGGAGCGGCAGGAGATCAATCGCGGCCGGAAGGAACGACGCCAACTGCGGCTCCAGAACACTGACCCGGAGCAGGTCTGCTTTGTCGGCGCCGCCCAGATTGGCCAGCTACAGAGTGGGACCATTAACAAGGGCAAAGCCTCGACCAAGAGCTGGCCGATCATCACCAGTGCCGATCCCAAAGCCTGGAGCGCAAAAGCGCTGCTCCAGGCGCGTCGCGACTATTGGGGCATTGAAGGAGTCTTTCACCAGCGACTTGATGCCACGCTCGATGAAGACCGCAGCCGCACGCGCACTTCCAACGGCTTAACAGTCCTGGGAATGTTTCGCCGACTGGCCGTCAGCCTCGCCACGGCCTGGCTCACCTGCCCGAAGCGGAAGAAGCAAAAGAAATCCACCCGCGATTTTCAGGAACACCTCCGCGAAAATGGTTGCCGCCGCGCCTTCGCTCTCGTGATTTCCCTCAACCCAAAGGCTTGGCATGCGAGATAGACGCGCTGTAAAGGCCTGAGGCCTGAAGGGATTTTTGCTTGACGGCGCGCCGGCTGCACTCTCAGAGTGCCGCCTGTTTTGAAAACCGCGATGAACCTCCGAATGAACGTAAGCGTCACGCCGTGGCTGATGGTACCGTTGTCATCCGGGCGGTCCTATCGTGCTTCCATTAATTCGAAGCCTGCCGTTTTCAGAACGGGCCGCGAGCGGGAGGAAACCGATTCTTAGAATTTGATTCAACGATTTTCCAACCCTGCTCGCCGAGAGGTGAGCAGGGTTTTTCGTTTTTAAGGGGCATGAATATGGCAAATCAAAATGCGGCAACGGCGGCGCCGGTCCTGGCGGGTGGAGAAACTGGATTGTTGGATTCACTCCGCGCATTGCCGCGCGCGGCGTGGGTGCTGTATTCGGGTATTTTTCTGAACCGCTTCGGCACGTTTGTGATTCCCTTCCTCACTCTTTACATGAAGCGCAAGGGTTACAGCCTGGCCGACACTGGAATCGCGGTGGGCAGTTACGGCGCGGGGACTTTGCTCGCCTGCTTTTTCGGCGGGAATCTAGCCGATCAGATTGGCCGAAGAAAAACGATCGCCCTTTCGATGTTTGGCGGCGCGGCGACAATGCTGCTCCTCTCCATCGCTGACAGTTGGTGGACCATCGTGCTTTTCATCGGCCTCAATGGCTTGTGCGGCGAACTCTATCGGCCCGCGAGCAGCGCCCTTTTGGCCGACCTGGTGCCGAACGGACAGCGCGTGATTGCGTTTTCGGGATACCGTATGGCGCTAAACGCGGGTTGGGCCTTCGGGCCAGCGACGGCGGGATTTCTGGCGGACTATTCTTTTAAGTGGCTGTTCATTGGGGACGCCTTCACTTCCACGCTCTTCGGCATCATCGCGTGGACGGCGCTTCCGCACGGCGTCCGAGCACAGAAGCATGAATCCGGTTGGACCACGGCCGTCGGGAGCATTCGTCAGAATCGCGCGTTCCTGCAATTGCTCCTGGCTTCAATGTTCATCGCCTGGATTTTTTACCAGATGAGTTCGACTTACAGCCTGTTCATTTCACAGCTTGGTTACTCACCGGCGGTGTATGGCGCGTTGATCTCATTGAACGGAGCGGTCGTGGTTTGCTTCGAACTGATCATTTCGAATTTTACGCGGCGATTTGATCCACGCCGGCCAATGGCCCTGGGCTATCTGCTCGTCGGAATTGGGTTTGGCTTGAATGCTTTTGCGACCGGCATTCCAACCCTGATCGCGGCGATCTTTATTTTCACGTTCGGGGAGATGATGAGCATTCCCGTTTCCGCCGCCTACATCGCGGACATTGCGCCCACCCACATGCGCGGTCGCTACATGGGAGCGCATGGTCTCAGTTGGGGCATAACTTTTATCTTTGGGCCAGGCCTCGGGATGTGGCTTTTGTCGCAAGGTTCCGGTTGGTTGTGGGGCGGGTGCGCTTTGTCCGGCCTGCTGGGGGCGGCGATCATCTCGCTCCCCCAAAAAAAGGCTAACGCGCTGTGATTAATTCTTTGTCACCGTCTCGTCCAAATTCAGAATCATGCTCGCGACGGTGGTCCAGGCGGCCAATTCGGGGGACGCGCTGCCGTTAATTAAAAGCTTCTCCGCGGCGGTCGCGTCCTTCTCGAAGGCGTGACGCTGAATCTGTAAAACGTCCTCGAGTGTTTGGATTTCATCACTCGAAGGATTTCGGGCGGTCGCAAGTCGGAAGGCGTACTCGATCCGGCGGCGATTGTCGCGCGCGCCGCACTGGACAATGCGGGCGGCAAAAGCACGGCTGGCTTCGACAAATTGCGGATCGTTCAGTAAATCAAGCGCTTGCAGCGGGGTATTGGTGCGCGGACGGCGCACCACGCAATATTCGCGAGTGGGTGCGTCGAAAAGCAGGAGATTGGGCGGAGGCGATTGGCGCTTCCAATGTGTGTAAAGTGTGCGGCGATAATTGGCATCGCCCGGGTCCTGTTCATACTTCTGCGAATTGTTGTAGGAGACAGCTTCCCAGAGCCCGGCCGGCTGATAAGGCTTAACGCTGGGGCCGCCGATTTTTTCCACGAGCAATCCACTGACGGCGAGCGCGGTATCGCGCAGCGTTTCGCCATCGACACGAAATCGAGGCCCGCGGGCGAGCAGCCGATTCTCCGGATCTCGCGTGTAGAGGGAAGCAGGCGCGGCGGATGATTGACGGTAGGTGGCGGATGTGACGATCAGGCGGTGAATGTGCTTGATGTTCCAGCCGCTCTCGATGAATTCGGTCGCGAGCCAATCGAGCAATTCGGGATGTGACGGGCTTTCCCCTTGCATGCCGAAATCTTCCGCCGTTTTCACCAAACCGGTGCCAAAATAGTGTTGCCAGATCCGGTTGACCATCACGCGCGCGGTCAGCGGATGATCCGGATTCACGAGCCATTCGGCAAGGCCCAGCCGGTTGTGCTGCGCGTCTTTAGGCAGGGGAGGAAGAATCGCCGGGACGCCAGGTGTTACGACTTCGCCGAGTTTGTCGTACTCGCCGCGCATCAGCATATGCGTTTCGTGCGGCTGGGAAGACTCCTTGGCGATGAGAGTGGTCGGGATGGATTGTTCAATCGCGCCCTGCTCCTCGCGCCAGAGGGCCAGATTCTCGGAGGTTTGCTTCCATTCCGGCGATCGGAGCGTGCGATAATGGTTCCGAACGCGCTTCGCTTCGTCACCCGACGGAGTTGCCGTCGCGGCCAGCACTGCGGCGATTTGCGCGGGAAGCGACGGGTCGTCGAGGGGTTTTTGATCAAAGCGGAAACGGCATTCGTTTTGATGATTGACAACTTTGACCAGCAACTGGTTTTCGCCTCCGCGCAGATTGAGCGTCAGCCGGATCGGATCACCGCCCACTTCAGTCTTATGATCGCGTTCGGTGAGCAGTGTCCCATTAAACCAAACCCGCACGAGGTCATCCGCCCGCAGGCTCACCTCGAGCTTGGCGGGCGCGGCGGCGTGGATCGAACGATGGAAGTAATAGACGCCGTGAACTCCGTGCAATTGATCGACAAACACGTGGGATTTTCCATCCTCGTATCCCGGCTGCTCTTTCCACGAAATCTCATCGCGCACTCCGGCGTATTTCTTTGCGTAATCCACGGTGCTCTCCGGCGGATACTCTTCGTAGAGCGCTGCCTGCACATCGTCTCCTTTAAATGGACCGATCACACGCCACGGTTTTACAAGGGTGCCGAACAGACCGGCGACAAGAGAATGATCCGTCGCGGCCGAGAGGCGAAATCGGGCGAGGGCCTTTTCACTGGCGGCGCCTTTGAGATGAAGACGTATTGTGACGTCACGCGGTTCGGCGAGCGTTTGCGGCTCCTTCAAGAGAAACACGGACGTATGGGCGTTGGAGCGGCTGCCCTCGAGTGCCCAAACTGTATCGGCCTTTCCGTCGATGGCATTCCGAATCGAGTTTTTCTCTGATGTTGCGTCGCTCGCGGCGAATTGGAATTGAAGCTTTTGCGATTTGCCGCTTTCCGGAATTAATTCGCCTTCGAGTTCCGCCACGCGAAATACGCCCGACTCAGATTCCCCGTTCTCCGCGGGGAAGGTTTCCAGGCGCAACCCGCCGAACTGCCCGGCGGGTACCCGGGTTGAGATATGCCAAACGATCTCGTCGGAGCCGCTTGTCTCAGGCACGACTGACTTATCTTCCCGAACGGTGAAGCTCGCGGAATGATTGGAACTGGCGAGACCGAGTGACAGCGCTTCCCATCCGTGGCCCAGCGTCTCATTCCACTTGGCCTGCCAGCCGGGTTGTTGCGCGTCCAATTCAGGAATGGGCGCTTCCAGTTTTTTGTCAGCCTCGCCAATCGAATCCTTCAGCCAGCTCAGGCGCTCGGACTGGCGCGCGGTGGGCAACTTGAGGAAAGGATCGGGATTCGGCCGGTTGCCGTCCATGACCGGCTCCTCCAGCGAATTAAAAAACGAAAAGAGCTGGTAATACTCCTTCTGTGTGATCGGATCGTACTTGTGCGTGTGGCAGCGGGCGCAGGTCATGGTGAGGCCGAGGAAAACGGTGCTCATTGTTTCCAGGCGGTCGAAGCCATACTTGGCGCGATACTCTTCCTCGATAGCCCCGCCCTCGCCCGTGCTCATATTGCAGCGCACAAAACCAGAAGCGATTTTTTGCGAGGTCGTGGCAGTCGGCAAGAGGTCGCCCGCAAGCTGCTCCTTCGTGAACTCGTCGAAGGGCATGTTTTTGTTGAGCGCGTCGATTACCCACTCGCGGTACTTCCAGATGTTTCGGAGCGAATCGATGTGATAGCCGTGCGAATCGGCGTAACGCGCGGAATCGAGCCAATAGCGGGCCATCTGTTCGCCGTAGCGGCTCGAGTCCATCAGCCGGTCCACAACTTTGCTGTAAGCTTCCTCGGAACGGTCGGCGAGATAAGCGTCGAGTTCGTCAATCGTCGGTGGAAGCCCATTCAAATCGAGACTGACGCGGCGAGCCAAAGTTGGCTTGTCCGCTTCCGGATTGGGCGAAAGCCCTTCCTTCTCCAGTTTGCCGAGGACGAAATAATCAATCTCGTTTCTCGGCCAGGACTTGCTCTTTACGTCGGGCAACGGCGGACGCACTGGTTTTTGATAAGCCCAATGCGTTTCCCATTTTGCGCCCTGATCGATCCACCTCTTGAGCAGATCGATCTGAGCGGTGGTCAGCTTCTTGCCGCTTTTGCCAGGTGGCATCAAATCATCTTCATCCGTCGTGGTGATGCGCCGGATCAATTCGCTTTCCGAACTGTCTCCGGCTTTGATGACTGGCTTTCCATCTTTGACTTCAAACGCCCCCTCTTTCGTATCCAAGCGCAACTTCGCTTTGCGCTGGCCGGGGTCCGGACCGTGGCAGGTGAAACAATTCTCGGAAAGGATCGGACGGATCTCACGGCTGAAGTTGATCGGAGCGGAGCTTTCGCCCGCAAAGGCGTGAGTGGCGAAAGCCAGCAGCATGGCGGTCAGGTATAAAGCTCTATTCATCCGCGGTGAACAGAGTATCTGATTTCGGGCGGTTCCTGCAAAGGGTTTTCTCCAGTGGCAGCTTCACTCCGCGTCCCAGCTTGCCGTGAACCACCCGGTTTCAGAATCGTGCCCCACCGAACATACCCCTGCTTCGAGCATGGAAAGAAGCTAACGGCGACTCACGCTCGGTTCAATCGGTTTTGCCTCGGCGGAGGGGCGGATTTGGGCGGATTCAAAAAGAGCGAGACACGGAGCGCGGACATTCTTGTCCGCCAGTAGCGGCGCGGAATTCGCGGCGGTTCGCGCGGATAGAAATATCAGCGCTTCATTCGAAGTTTCTTGAATCAGCTGCTTCTCGGCGCTCCTTCAGGTCTTCCGTGGAGATCTGAAACACGCTTCCCTGCTCGTGCCGTTACTCCAGAACCCTTCTCAGGCGGGATTCGTGCGAGACAACTGTCTCCAGCACCACTCTTCAAGAGGGCTTCCTTGTCCAGAGCGGATCGTCATGTGAGAATCTCGGCCCAAAATCGGGTGAATTGCATGGGCGTACTGAAACGCCTTGGCTATGCTTGGCGGCATTCATGATGACTCCGTTCCGCAAGATTGCTTTGGGTGTTTTTGCGGGCGTTTTGTTGATGGCGGTGGCCGGGTATTTGTCCTGGCCGCGTTTTGTGGAGCACAAGGTGGATTACAAGATGTCGGGAAATCCGCAGCCGAAGATTGTGGCGGCGCAGGCGGCGGCGATCGAGCGGCGGGAGCGGGTGGTTGACCAGACCATTTGGCGAAAGGAGATGGAGGCGCAGGAGTATGGACGGTTCATTGAGGATTTTTGGGATGCGCTGAATGCCGCCACGAATAAGTGGGACGTGGTGGAGAGGTTGACGTTTCAGGAGATGGTTTTGGGGGCATGGCAAGAGAAGGAGAGCCTGGGGCATGGGATTGAGAACTGGCTGCCGGGAAAAACGTCGGAATATACAATCGATTCCTATGCGAAATGGCGAGAGAAGCTATCGAACTGGAAAGAAGCGGGCTGGGCAATCATGCAATGTGAATTTCGGCATATCGGGTTTGACCCGCAGACGAACGATCTTCCGGCGAAGAGTAAATTTTATTTTTCCGTTCATTTGACGAATGGATTGCCCGCGCAGGCCACGGTCGAAGGAGATCTGTTGGTGAAGTGGGCAGCGCGCAAAACGAATGAGGCGAATAATGTGCACGAGGCACCGTCGATGCGACAAATCGATGCGTCTGGTTTGCAAGTGATGTTTCGGGCCGGGCCACCCGCATTTGTGCCGGTCCTGACGGAAACATTTGATCCCCCTCCGTTATCACCCGCCATTGAGCCACTGTTGGTTTATGACCTGGATTCGGATGGCATCCCGGAGATCGCGTTGCCGGCGGCGAACCGGGTCTATCGGTGGAAAGGAGATCACTACGAATCGGAGACGTTTTGTCCGACGCCGCGAATGCAGGTCTGGGATGGGCTTTTTG
Organism: Verrucomicrobiia bacterium; assembly: GCA_036002705.1. Taxonomy (GTDB): domain Bacteria; phylum Verrucomicrobiota; class Verrucomicrobiia; order Limisphaerales; family SXQI01; genus DASVNK01. Next base: position 1,811 of record DASYTB010000688.1, on the reverse strand, counting down.
CCGATATGGATGGCGATGGCGTCGTGGATTTTTTGTATGTGGAATCTGATGGCGTTTTTTTGTTGAAGGGTTCGCCCGGCGGGCATTTTGAAACGCCCCCGCGCGCGCTCACCGGCAGGAAGGAGGATTTTTTTGGCGCGCGCGCCATCACGTGCGGTGACATTGATAGCGACGGAGATTTGGATGTCTTCGTCGGCCAGTACAAAGGGCCATACACGGGTGGCAGCATGCCGACACCTTATTACGAAGCGAACGATGGATACCCGAGCCATCTTTACATCAATGACGGCGCTGGAAATCTGCGGGACGCGACCGTTGAGGCTGGGCTCGGCCCGAAACAATTTCGAAGAGTCTATTCGGCTTCGTTCGTGGATTTGAACGCGGATGGCGCGCTCGACCTGGTGGTGACGAGTGATTTCGCCGGCGTGGATATTTACCGGAATGATGGACTCGGGCATTTCACCGACGTGACGAGTTCGTGGCTGGACGAGTCGCATCTATTCGGCATGGGCCATGCGTTTGGGGATTTCAATAACGATGGCCGGCTCGATTTCTACCTCGCCGGCATGCAGTCGCCGACCGCCGAACGGCTGGAACATTTGGGGCTGAATCGGCCGGGTTCGGAACTCGATGCGAGGATGCGCGCCCCGATGATTTTTGGAAGTCGGCTCTATTTGGGCGAAAACGATCGGCATTTCCAAGAGGACAGGACATCAAAAACTGTAGCGCGAACGGGGTGGTCGTGGGGCGCGAGCGCCGCGGATTTTGATAACGACGGCTGGCTGGACCTTTACGTCGTGAACGGAATGGAAAGCATGGGCAAGGTGCGCGATTACGACCGGCAGTTTTGGCTGCACGACATTTATGTCGGCGATTCCCGGCAGAGGGACGTCGAGAACCTGTACTTTGGGATGAAGATGACTGCCCGGCGACAGGCGTCGGAGTCTTATGGGGGATTTGAAAAAAACCGGCTGCTGTTAAATCAGGATGGAACTCATTTCGCGAGCGTCGCGCATCTGCTGGGCGTGGCGCTGGAGGCAGATTGCCGAAATCTGGTCGCGGCGGATCTCGATGGAGATGGCAGAATCGATTTGGCGCTGACCTCGCAACATGCGCTTCCAGAAACGAAGGAGAAGCTGCGTGTCTTGCGAAACGAAATTGCCGAACAGGGAAACTGGATCGCGTTCTCGTTTCGCGAGGAGCCAAACCGCATTTCGCCCATTGGCGCAACGGTCAGCTTGCGCGGGACGGGCTTGAAGAAGGTGGCTGCGGTCGTGACGGGCGACTCCTTTCGATCCCAGCATCCGCTCACGGCCCATTTTGGTTTAGGGAACGCTGATCGCGTTGAAGCTGTAGAAATTCGATGGCCCGGCGGCGCGGTCACGCACCTGGCCGGGCCAAAAATCAATCAAGCGCACCGGATCAGCGCTCCGAAGCGTTGATGATTACTTTTCGGCGACCCATGAGGCTTTGAGCCTTGGTTCCTTGGTTTGGGCACATCTCGACACTGCCACCACAAGCCAAAGACCCTTGCTAACGGTCGGGGCTCTGTTACGTGGCGCCCTCCTAAACAGAGCCACGACCGTTAGGGAGCGTCCGGGATGGTGGTTGTGTCGAGATGCGCCCCTTGGTTTGGATCGTTCAGAATTCCCTTGCCAAGTGTTTTAGATGCGTTCACGATAGCGAGCGTACCCTTAGGAAAGGCCCTATGAGACGGCTAGATCGAGTCACTGACTGGATCGGAAAGGCAAGAAAATCTAGTTATCGTGCAGAAAGCTTAGCGACTGACTGCGGATTAACGTCGAGCTCCC
>DASYTB010000687.1:0-4577 GCA_036002705.1 Verrucomicrobiia bacterium | reverse complement strand
ACGGTGAAAAAAAAGGCGCAAGCCCGACAAACACGGTCGCTGCCTTGGCCAACTCCGAGTTTGTCCTCAATCCGATCTACTTCGCGACGGGTGGGGGCGGCCTGCTCATTGTCATGGGAATCCTCCTGGTGCTGCGGAATGACAAATCGAAGCACGAGCGAAGCCTGATTTCAAAATCGATGGATGGCTGAAGAGCGCCATCTTGCCTGGTTGCTCGTGCGCCCCGGCAAGCGCCCTCAATCCTCATCGAATTTCCGTTTGAGCAGAGCCTCGATCTCGTTGAGCGCCTCCGTTGCGTCCGACCCTGAAGCGCGGACATGAAGTTTGCTGCCCGGTCCGGCCGCCAGCATCATCAGGCCCATAATGCTCTTGCCATTGACGGTTTCCCCGTCCTTCTCGACGTAAATCTCCGACTCAAAACGATTCGCAATCTTCACGAACATCGCGGCTGGACGCGCATGCACCCCCAGCTTGTTGGAGACGACCATGTCCTTGGTCGCCTGCTTCTCCTTTTCCTGGGGTTTTCGTGGCGTGCTCATCAACTTTGGTAGATTGGCCGAAATCAGCTCATTTTGCCATAATTTTTCGGATCACGTGGAATTCGAGCTTTTTCCGTCAAAGGGTGCGCGCGCCCGCCATTTTCGCAATGAGCCGGTCGTTCAATTCCCGGGCGGGATTATAACCGCTGGCGCGAAGCTTGGCTTGGAACGCCGCCACTTCGATCAGGCGCGCCAGATCGCGGCCCGGCCGCACTGGAATGACGATTTCCGGAATGTCGATCCCGAGCACCTTCACATAACGCTCTTCCATGCCGAGGCGATCGACATCATGGACGTCCTCCCAGTTTTTCAGGCACACCACCAGATCGACTTTTTTCTCTTTGCGGATGCTTTTAACGCCGAACATCGCGGCCACATTGACGATGCCAATGCCACGAACCTCCATGTGATTCCGGGTAATTTCCGCGCTCGTGCCAATGACTTCGCGGCCATCCACGAGGGTGACTTTCGTGACATCGTCCGAAACAAGGCTGTAACCGCGTTCAATGAGGGCGAGCACGCTTTCACTTTTACCAATCCCACTATCGCCACGAATGATGACGCCCACGCCGAGAATATCGACCATGCTTCCCATCTCGCTGCCGTGCGGAGCGAACATCATTTCCAACGCCAGCGTCGCCAGGTTGATAAACTTCATCGTGATCTGCGGCGTGTTGAAAATAGGAACACTTCCCCTTTCCGCCGCTTTGCGAAACTCCCGGTCGGGATGAAAACCGCGGCAAAAGACGAAGCACGGGATTTTGTGCGCCAGCAGTTCCGTGTAGCGGTGCTCCCGCTCCTGCGGGCCAAGCGACTTCAGGAAGTGCGATTCCGCGTTCCCGATCACCTGAACTCGTTTGCTCGCGAAGTAACGCGTGAACCCGGCCAGCGCCAAGCCGGGACGATTCACGGTCGGCTCCCGAATGATACGCTTCAAGCCATTGGCACCGGCGACGAGCTTGAGTTCCAGTGAGCTGGAGTGCTCGGTGTAGAAGCGTTCCACCGTAACGATATCCCGTTGCATTCGGCGAGAATATGAAGCACCGGGCAAAAGTTTGGGAGCTTTAAATCGTAAACCTCTCGCCAAGGAATTCTTTCCTCGATGCGGAAAGACCTCCTTTCTTCAGAAACCCTCCGATTATTCGGTCAGTGTGCCGGTGCCGCAAGAACAGGGAGAGTTGCGGATTGAGAGCAAGCTTCGATCAGCCCATTTTGCCTCAATGCGATACGTCGTGAAGAATAAGCAAACCGGTTATTTCCTCCGATCGTCGGGGGATTGGACGCCTTACCTCAGCCAGGCGGAAAGGTTTCCGAACGGTTTTTCCATCAGCCTGCATCTCGAAGGAACTGATTCCGCTAAGAGAAGCGAGCAGGTGGAAATCGTTCGCCTGCCTCTGGGTTAGAGAACGATATGAAGAATCGCCCTTCATCCCGGCAAATCCAGGAGAAACGGTCGCGCGGGGGCTCGCCGGCGCTGAGTCTCGGGCCGGAAGGCGTGTCGGCGAGCGATTCTCCGCTGCTCCGGGCTCTGCGCAACGCGCCGGCGTTTGGTCGAAAGCGGGTTCGCAAGCTGCTCCTCTAAAGGATTACTGCTGGGCGGGGGGAACAATTGTCTGAGAAGCTGCTCCCGTGTTTGCCTGGTTCCCGAACATCTGGCGCGCCATTTTCATACCGGCTTTCTGCATCGTCAGTTGATTTTCCAACACCGGACCAAGCTTCTGCAATTGTTCGGGGGTGAGCACCTGGCCGGCGCGTTCCAAAACGCGCTGGTTCACTTGCGCCTGTTGACTAAAAAGCTGTTCCGCCGCGCCATTATCTTGAAAGAGAGTCTGCCAATCTTTCGAAGCGTCACCGGGAACAGCGCCGACATTGATCTGCGCGTTCTTTTTCTCTTCGCGCATAATGTTTAATAACTGGTCGGTTTGATCCGGCGCCAGTTCGAGCTGTTTCCCATATTGATCGAGCATCATCCGCTCGCCGACCGTTTGATTGTAATCCTGGTACCGCGCGAACTTGTCCTCACCGATCAAGTCTTTGAGCTGCTGGTCGCGCTTTTCGCGATCTTCACCCAGTTTTTGCGCGATCTCGGCCCGATTCTGGGAGTTTTGGTCGAAAAGCGAACCTGCCTGGGAAACGCTCGCCATCTGCTGGTCGAGGAGGATATCTTTAAACTTCCGTTCCTGGTCGGGACTGAGTTGCAACTCTTTGACAAGGGAGCCATAGATCATATCGAGGGCCAATCGTTGCTGCTGCTCCATCGCTTTGCGCGTCTCCGGGTCATTGAACATCTTGCCGAGCAAACTCTGCATGCTCGGCGGCGCAGCGGGTGAATTGCCGGTAAAGCCCGCGCCCGCGAGCACATTTACACTGGCGGCATTGGTCATTTGAACCAGGCCGCTGTAGGCGAGACGCGTGCTCTTCAGTTCATTCTGGGTGGCTTTCAATTCACCACGAAGCTTCTGCCGGTCCTGCTCGAGTTCCTTCAATCGGCCCTCCGTCTGGCCGTGAATATTTTCAACCTGAAGCTGGAGCGACTCCAACGACTGCCTTTGCTTCTTTTCGACGCGCACTTGCACGAGAAGCAAAGCGCCGAGCATCAAAGAAACAATAAACCAGAACCAGGCAAATTTGGATTTCATCTGTTGTCCTCTCTTAGACAGAACAACAGATGTCCGCGTTCGGCAACCAAAATGACCCGAATTTCAGCGCTAAATATTTGTGCGTCGAGCAATCGTCCCAGACGCGTTCTCGGAACCGAGGCGGATCAGAATCAATTTGAGATCAGAACCCGTTTTCATTGACAGGAAGCAAAAGGGTTTTGCAATCTGTTGGTAAGCCCGCCGAAAAATGAAATGCTTACTTCAAGCCTTTTTTGTGATCTGGCTCGCGGCCATGCCGCGAGTTCGAGCGGGCGCTGATCCAGGGGTTGGAGGTCGAATTACTAACAGTCGGGGAAGCGCGGAGAAGGAATTCGTCGCGGCCACCGAACCGTTGTTCAAACAGTATTGCTTCAGTTGTCACGGAGATAAAAAGGCGAGAGGAGAAATCAATTTGGAACGAATGTCGATCGCGCCGGATTTGGCCACTCTGTTCAAGAACTGGGAGAAAGTCGTGGCCATGCTGGAACAAAAGGAGATGCCTCCCGAGGAGAAACCGCAGCCGAGCGATGTTGATCGAGAGAGGCTTATCACGACGGTGCGCCAAACGCTTCAGGCGTTTATCCGCGAGCACGAGGGCGATCCGGGGAGAGTCGCGATGCGCCAACTCACAAGCGCGGAGTATGCCTATACGATCCTTGATCTGACGAGACTGGATCTCGGTTTGGAGAAGAACTTCGTGAGCGACGCGGTGGGCGGCGAGGGTTTTTCGAATGTGGGGGACGTCCAATTCATCCAGGATTCGACGCTCGAACGTTATTTGGAAGCGGCAAAAATCGTCTCTTCGCATGCGATCATCGGCGCGGGACCGTTGCGCTTTTATCGCGATCCTGGCAAGACCGGGCAGGAACTCTCGGCGATCCGCCGGATTCAGGAGATTTACCAGCAGCATGGGTTTCGGACCGCTTCAGGCGAAGGAGGAGAAGCTTTCGGGCTGGAGCACTATTCGAAAGCGTTTTACGCCGCGTGGCGATTCCGTTACCGGCAGGAACTCGGTCTGGCCGAGGCTACCTTAGAAAGCCTGGCCAAAGGTGAAGGAGTCGACGCCCCTTTTGTCCGGCATATCTGGAGTGTTTTGAACGATTCCTCGCTGTCGTTCCCCAGCACCGAAATCGTGACCGCCTGGCGGAAATTGCCGCCGCCGGAAAATCAGCATGGCAGCCATGAGCAAATCCGCGAGGAGTGCGAGAAACTTTACAAAGTTTTACAGGATTGGCAGCTCAGCCTCGCGGAAAACACAGGTGAAGCGGAGGTCGCGACGGTTCTTACGGAAAACAGTTTTAAGGCGTCAAGTACGAATTCCTTTCGCATCCGCCTGGCCTGGCCTGAGGGGACGACGAATGCGGCGTTCGAGATTTCCGTGGTTCCCGTCGCGGGAAAA
>DASYTB010000686.1:0-6927 GCA_036002705.1 Verrucomicrobiia bacterium | reverse complement strand
GGCAGAACGGTCTGGGTGTCTTGTGCCGCGACTTTGCCGAACAAGGTCAGCGCCTGGGCTACGACCTGATCCATATTGTAATATTTGTAAGTTGCCAGGCGCCCAGCGAAATAAACGTCAGGCGTTTCTTCCGCCAGCGTCGCGTATTTTTTGTAAAGTTCCGCATTTTCCTGCCGTGGGACTGGATAATATGGGTCTCCCTCATCCTGCGGGTATTCGTAGACAATCGTCGTTTTGCTGCTTTCCTGTCCCGTCAGGTATTTGAACTCCGTAATCCGGGTATAAGCGTAATCATTCGGATAATTGATCACTGGACCGGCCTGATAAACCGGCTTCTCGTGCGTCTCGAAATCGAAGCGCAAGGAGCGGTAGGGCAGTTTGCCATAACGGAAGTCGAAGTATTCATCCACCGGTCCCGTATAGATCATCTTTTTGAACGGAATGAAATCGATCACTTCTTTGTAATCGGTGTTCAGGAGAATCTTGATATTCGGGTGGGACAGCATGTTTTCGAACATCCGGGTAAAGCCGCGCAACGGCATCGCCTGGTAAGCATCGGTAAAATACCTGGCGTCCCGGTTCGTCCGAGTCGGAACGCGAGCGGTCACGCAGGCATCCAGCTCGGAAGGATCAATCCCCCACTGCTTCCGTGTATAACCACGAAAGAATTTTTCATAAAGCTCCCGGCCCACCTTGCTGATCACCACGTCCTCGGACGTGCGAACCTCCGGTCTCGGTTCCGCCACGGACTCGAACCATTTCTCCAGCCCGCTCGAGGAAAGGTTCAATCCATAGAGCTGGTTAATTGTGTCGAGATTAATCGGCATTGGAACCAGTTGCCCATCCACGGAAGCCAGAACCCGGTGCTGATAAGCCCTCCATTTCGTAAACTGCGAAAGATAGTCAAGCACCGGCTTGGAGTTCGTGTGAAAGATATGCGGCCCGTACTGATGAATCAGAATGCCCGCATCATCAAAACGGTCGTAAGCGTTTCCGCCAATATGGTTTCGTTTATCAACCAGCAGTACTTTTTTATTAAGCTGGCTCGCCAGCCTTTCCGCCAAAGTGCTCCCCGCGAACCCCGCACCAACAATCAAATAATCGAACATAGCTCATCACCTTCTTTCTTTGTCCACTTAAGCTGGTTTCCGCATTTCTGCGGGGTGGCGCTTACGCAGTCGCCACCCGGACTTCCGCCATTTTCTGGCCGCGTTCACGCGAATCCTGGAGCACCTCGGCGATGTGTCCTTCGAGCTTCTCCACAATGGTGTCCCATTGGTTTTCCTCGGCCATGCGCATGCCGCGAGCGATCGCTTGCTCGTCAGGTTGCAAACATTCATTGCGACACAATTCCATGAATTGCTCGTGAGTGCGCGCGATCTTTACCACGCTGCCGAAATTCGAAACCACGTCCGGCACCGGCGTCGAAACGATGGGCCGTCCCGTCGCCATGTACTCCAGCGCCTTGGTCGGGTTGATAAACTCCGTTGCTTCGTTCATCGCGAACGGCATCAGGCAGACATCAAACCCCTTCGTGTAAGCGGGCAATTGCGTGTACTCGCGACGCCCCAGCCAATGCAAGTTGGGATGCCGCGGAAAATTCGCGGGATCGACTTTGCAAGGCGGTCCCACTAGCACGATATGCCAGTTCGGATCGGCTTCGGCCAGCTTTCGGATCAAATCGTAATCAAGACGTTCATCAACGACGCCGAAGTAGCCGAACACAAACTGCCCTTCGCCAAACCAGGCGTCTTCCGGAATTTGCGTTTCCGGAGAGCGTGCGCTGCTGAAATGTTTCACATCGACGCCGCAACCGTAAAAATGACAGTTGCTGTTGAAGCGTGATTTTGACTCGCACATTTTCCGGCCGCCCGTGAAGACAACATTCGCCTTCGCCAAAAGCTGGCGCTCGCGCGAGACGATCTCCGGCGGGGCAAACTTGAATTGGGAGAGTTCATCCATGCAGTCATAGACGACGGCGCGCTCATTGAATTGGCCGGCCTGCGCGGTGGCTGCCATCGGATCGTAAAACCATTGCACTGGGTGATCGAACTTTCCGGCGAGCGGTCCCTGCAAAGCTTCCTTTAGTAAACGTCGTCGCTCCTGATCCACCCACTCGCCATCCTGAAAGCGTGAGGCGGGAAAGAAGGTTTGCATCACGGTGATGTTTGGATAATCCGGCACGGGTCGAAGTGAGGAGGCTGGCGGGTCTTTCCGTTCGTGCAAGTTCGGTCCTTCCACAAAAAGAACCCGATGCCGCTGCGAAAGGCGGGATAAGAACTGCTGCGGTCGCTGCCACACGCCGTCCCAGCGGAGATGGCAATGGACAATAATTGGGTAATCCAGATTGGAATGCAGTGTCTTGCTCATGGGTGACCCTCGCTCACAAAAAAGAGCCGTGTGGAACGGCCCTCGTGCAATTGCAAACGATCGTGCGGCACCGTTCGGCGTCGCCGCCCATGACCTGCCCGGGCGCGTCCGCCAATGGGTTGGGCCCGAATTGGGCAAGGATTTCCTCGCCGGTGGGGTTTGGCGAGGGGGGTGAGAAAAACAGCTTGGCTATATTTCCCGGCACCGACCGTACATTTGCTCGCGTTCCTGTTCCTAATGGCGTTGACATGTGATGATAAGTTACGTTCTGCCAATGCCTTCGCCATTGGGCTGGGGACTGTTACTCGATTCAGGTTTTTACCGGAAGCGGTGGGGAAATTTACTTAACGCCCGGCAAGATTCGCCCGCGCCCCAAGAGCGCGCCCGTCTCGAGCGCTGCAACTTTTGTGGCGCTGAGACATCCGAAAACAACGGAATGCGCCCGCGACCACTCCCACTCCCCCATTTAACCCCAAGTTTCTTGTCACCCGCCGAACGGGTGCTATGCTCAATACCCCTGAAGTGAAGTGCTCCTATAAAATCGCCAACGACCCTACCGGAGTGACCGTTGCCACGGCGGAGATACCGCACATGTCGAGTGTCAGCGTCGGGATTTGGGTGGGAATTGGCGGGCGTTACGAGCCGCCAGTGCTCTGCGGGGTTTCTCATTTTATCGAGCACATGCTCTTCAAGGGCACTCAGCGGCGGAACGCGCGCGAGATTTCGCAGGACGTGGAAGGCATCGGCGGTTACCTGAACGCCTTCACAACGGAAGAAACCACCTGTTTTTACGCGAAGGCCGCCAGCGACCGCTTCGCGCATGTTTGGGATGTGCTGGCGGACATGTTTCTAAATTCCACCTTCGATCCCGGTGAAGTCGAGAAGGAGCGCGCGGTCATTCGGGAAGAATTGGCCATGTATCTGGACCAGCCGCACCATCATGTGCAGGACCTCTTGAATGAGACACTTTGGCCCGACCAGCCTCTGGGCCGCCCTCTCACCGGCACGGAAAAAACGCTCGGGGCGTTGCGGCGGGAAGATTTGATTCGGTTTAAAGAGCAGAATTACGTCACGCGGGGCACGCTCATTGCCGTGGCCGGCAACATCGATCACGAAACCGCGCGCAAAGCAGCTTCCAAATTTGGAAAAAAGTTCAGCAAGGCCAATCGCCGCGGATTCGAACCGGCTGTTTGCCAGCAGGATGCCCCGCGACTGCGACTACACAAGAAAGAGACGGAGCAAACCCAGCTTGCGCTCGCCCTTCGCACCTGTTCGCGCCACGATGAACGGCGCTTCGCCTTGCGTCTGCTCAATGTCATGCTCGGTGAAAACATGAGCTCTCGCCTCTTTCAAGTCGTCCGCGAGGACAATGGCCTCGCTTACTCCATTTGCAGCTCGCTTGGCTTTTTTGATGACGTGGGCACCCTCACGATCTCCGCCGGGGTTGAAACAGAGAGGCTGGAGAAGGCGCTGAAGCTGATCATGGGTGAACTTGCTCTCTTCATCCGGCAATCTCCCTCCGCCGCCGAATTGCGCCGCGCGCGCGACTACATTTTCGGCCAACTCGACCTAAGCCTCGAAAATACAGAAAACCAGATGACCTGGCTGGGTGAACATTATCTCGGCTACGGGAAGATCATCTCTCCCGAGGAAGTAAAAACGCAACTCGCCGAGGTAACTCCGGGGCAGATTCGAGCCGTGGCGCGCGACTTTTTTGCTCCGGATCGTCTGGGCCTTGCTCTCGTCAGCCCGATCGATAAGCCCGCGGAGGTTCGCGCCATTGTTTCTCGATTCGAGCCGTGAGGATTTGGGGCCGCGGTCCGTTTTGAGTTAATCCGCGCGCTCTTCTGGTTCGGTGGCTTTGGCGGTCGAGGAATGTTCGGACTTCAGGCTGCCTTCCACCTTCCGCAAAACGGACCGCGATCTTTCCACTCGTTTTCGCGACGCGTTCAGCGTCGCTCTGAACGATTTAAAATCATCACGCTCCCCTGCCATGCATCAATCTTAAACCGGGGCGGCAATTTGCATAGGACGAGAGAAGTCCGTTCTTATGGTTAGGGAACTTCCTGACTTTTCTCGACGTCCGCCTTCGTCCCGGGCGTTCTCCGCCAACTCCACTTCAGAACCTCTCGGGTTTCTGGCGTCACCTTATAATCCTCCGCGATTCTCAAACCCTCGACCCAGAAAATCTGCCCGGTTCGGCTTGTCGCCAGGACCAGACGCCGTCGCGCCGGAGCCGGAATTTTCAAATTGCTAAACAGATCCTGCAGCTTCACCTCGATCGGCATTCCAATCGGTTGGAATCGGTCTCCCGGCCGCCAGAATCGGAATATAATTTTCGTCCCGATTTTCTTCGCGTCAAAGTACTCCGTGTTTTGCGCTTTAGGCCCTCGTTCCGGCATTGATTTCCAAGTGATCTCGAGACCATCGAATGACGCCTGTCCACACGCGCCCAACTCGATTTCTTTTTCCTCGGCGCCAAAATCCGGAACTCCGCTCCTCACGATGCCGAGTCGTCCGACGTCATCACGCTGCACGGCAAACTCAGGCGTGACGCTCACGGGCGTCTCCGGCACGCGGCGAAGTTGTTCGATGAGATCGAAATTCGGCGCGATGCCCAACTTCAACAATTGAATCCGAATAATTTCGCGCTGAAGCGCCTTGTGCAGAGAATCAAAAGGCGGCGTTCCGTGCTGGAGCCGAACAGTGGCCTGTTCGTGCAGGAAACCCTTTTCCGCGCCGAGCGCTTCCGCGACCCGCAAACTAATCGAGCGCAGGGTCGGTTGAAACGCTTCCAGTATTGGCAGGACTTCGTGACGAAACCGGTTTCGCTGGAATTGCAATTGAGCATTTGACGAGTCTTCCCGAAAAACCACACCTTGTTCGCGAGCGAAGTGCAGAATCTCAGCCTTGGGAATATCCAGCATCGGTCGGACCAGCAGAATCTCGGGGTCCGCCGGAGACGCTCTCTGCCACTGCATCCCGGCGAGCCCCGCCCCCACATCACCGCGCAGCAAACGCATCCAAAATGTTTCCACCTGGTCATCCGCATGATGGGCTAGAGCGATCACCGGCGCTGGAATCTCTCTCGCCGTTTTCGCGATAAATTCGTGCCGAAGCTGCCGCGCCGCCATTTCAATCGACACGCCCGTTGCTTTCGCCACCGCGGCAACATTTCCGTGCCCGGCGGCGAAGCAAAGGTTCAATCGGCCCGTCACCTCCTGAACGAGACGCTCGTCCTGATCGCTTTCCGAACCGCGCAGTTGATGATTGAAGTGCGCTACCTGGAGGACCCACCCATGTTTCCGCGCGAGCACCTGGAGCACTTCAAGCAACACCATCGAGTCCACGCCGCCGGAGACGCCGAGTAGAATATTTCCCCTCTCGAACAGCTCGTGCTCTTTGATATTCGTCTCTACTTTTTCCCACAGGTCCACTGGAAGAGTTCTACGCGAGAAACCTGTTGCTGCCAACTTCACCTACGCGCGGATCGGGCAACAGCGCACTCGCGCCCCCCATTTCGGCCCATTGCGGAACGCCCTCACGCGACCGAATTTCCTATATGAAGAACGCAACCATTTTTCTGGTTGTTTCCGCGCTCTGCGCTCTGACCGCTTGCAGTAAAAACAGCGGTGACAAAGCCGCTTCAGCCAAAGGCCAAGAGCAGGCCAACCGATTCGGTTCCGCGACGGATATTATTCCGGCGAACAATCCGAACCTGCCCACAAACAATAATAATCGCGCTGATAATGGTCTGGGTGGCCCGGCGAATCGCGAAAGTGGAAATTATAAATCGACCCGGTCCGCGCCAAATAATTCGGACCGGGAATTGGCGAAACAAATCAAAGTCGCCCTGACCACCGGCAGCACGGGCACAACCGGCGCAATCGCGGAAAATCAACTGACCAGAATTGATGTCCAGGTGCAGAACGGGCAGGTGACGCTGAACGGTCCCGTTTCGACCGAAAAGGAAAAGAAAACAATCGAGAAACAGGTTGCCGGGTTCAAAGGAGTCCAGAGTGTTCAAAATAATCTCACGGTTGGAGCTCGAAATGTGCAGGATAAGCCGCTCGAGCCCCTGGTTCCACGCACGCCAGGGAACGAGTAGGCGCGCGGCTTTCCTCGCCTTGCAACGCCCTCTGAGGGATTGACCGGCTGATTTGAAGGGATTGGCGGCGGATTGGCGGCAATCATCGGGGAAAAATCTTCTCAATCCCGCGTGAAAAGGGAAGAATTCGGCTTTGTAATGATTTCTGCACTCCCGAAGAATCCGAACCTTGATCACCTCCGTTCCGAAGGCGACATCAACATCTCACCGCGCCGCGCGGAATGGGCGCGCCAGAACATCAATCCGGAGACGCAGCACTGGCTTGATGAGGATTCGCATTATTTCCTGCACCAATCGCTTTCCACCCCTTGCCTCAATGTATTGAAAAGCTCTTCGGGGACCCGGATCGAAGATTTGCAGGGGCGGCGCTATTATGACTTCCACGGCAACAACGTTCATCAAGTTGGCTTCGGTCATGCGAAGGTGATCGAAGCGATAACGCGGCAAAT
>DASYTB010000685.1:0-3551 GCA_036002705.1 Verrucomicrobiia bacterium | reverse complement strand
GGGATGAAGCTCGCAGTCCTGCCGAATCATTTGCCGGGCTTAAAGACGAAAACATCAGCTATTTTATCAATCTGACCGCGCGCGAGGGCATCGAGGATGTGCTGTTCGGCGACAGAAACTTGGCAGTGAATGGTAAAGCAGCCAAAGCCGAGTTCTTAACTCTTACCAACGGGATGGATCTTTCTTTGACCCGTGAAATCCATGATGGGAACGGGCTCGTGGCAATGGCGGATGGCAGTGTGCAGCATTTCAGTGGCGCTCTTAAGAACGGGTCGTTTCTCCAGCAGGCTGGGCCTGTTGCCCATACGAATGTTCTGCTGATTCCTTGAAAGTATCATTTTTCTGATGCTTCAAGAGAATTGCGTTCGATGTCTTGAACCTTACTTTTTGGCGCAGTGAGCAAACAGATTCGCAAGAGAAGTTCTCGACGGCAGCAAACTGAGCATTTGCCTCGAAATCATGGTCTCCTCAAGTTGCTTATGAGTTGTCCAGTTAAGGGCTTTAAAAACTCCTCGAATCGAAGGAGATTTGAGGCCGGCAGTATTCAAGTAAAACCTGAATATGACCGTGTTTGCGTCAGTCAAAGCAGAAGCTTGTGAAAAATTTCACAATCTGCTTGCGGCTGAAATTATCGGGTGATAGTTTGGGTGCCGCAGATAACCTTCGTTGTTTGGAGAATATGAAATTGAATCGCCGTTGTCTCGCAGTGGGTGGATTGATTGCCTCGCTGCAGCTCGTCTCGGCTGGGAACATTACCGGGAAAATCACTCTCAAGGGGACGCCGCCGCCCGAAAAGGACCTTCCGCTCGATGCAACCTGCGGAAAGATCCACCCGACCGGAAAGACCGAACTCTACGTCGTCGGGAAGGAAGGCGAACTGGCGGACACGCTGGTGTATATCAGGGATGGGCTGACCGGAAAAACCTTCCCCGTTACAGAAAAACCGCTGCTGATCGATCAAAAGGGCTGCGAATACACCCCTTACGTGAGCGCTGCGATGGTGAACCAAAAAATCCTGGTGCGAAATTCTGATCCTGTGATGCACAATGTGCATGCGATGCCCGCCGTGCCAGGGAACAAGGAATCCAATACGGCTGAAATGCCCAAGCAGAAGGATCTCGAATACTCGTTCCCGAAGGAAGAGATGTTTTTGAAGTTCAAATGTGATGTGCATGTCTGGATGTATTCCTACGTAACGATTTTGAATCATCCGTTTTTCTCGGTGAGCGCGAAAGACGGCACATATAAGATCGAGAACGTGCCGCCGGGGAAATATACCCTTGAAGCGGTGCATCGCAAAGCCGGCAAGCAGACAATGACGGTGGAAGTACCTGCGACCGGTTCCAAAGAGGCGGACTTCACGCTCGAAGTAAAATAGTCTATCATTTCAAACGGCAGCCGCTGCGGGCCTTATCACCGCAGCGGTTCTGTTTTTAGTTTTAGCAAGGAGTGCGCAGAACAACTGAACATGGTCCCCTGACGTGGTTCGCTGTTTTCACGGCGGTCGCGACGTTTTGCCTGATCGGCGTGGGCGGCTTGGTGACGAGCCACGAGGCGGGAATGGCGGTGCCGGATTGGCCGACGAGCTACGGCTATAACATGTTTCTCTTTCCCGTTTCGAAATGGGTGGGAGGGATTTTTTATGAGCACACGCATCGGCTGGTCGCTTCAGGGGTCGGGTTGCTCACCACGATCCTGATGGTCTCTCTTTGGCTGAAGGAAGAACGTCGTTGGCTGCGCTGGCTTGGAGTGGTGGCATTTCTGGCGGTGGTAGGGCAGGGGGTACTTGGCGGGTTGCGGGTCACGCTTTACAAACAGGAGTTGGGGATTTTTCATGCGGCGCTGGCGCAAGCGTTCTTTTTGTGCGTCAGCTCGATTGCGCTGTTTCTAAGTCGAACGTGGCAGCGCCTGGTTGCGGCTGGTCCTTCGATTCAGTTTCATCCCGCCTTTCGCGCGCTGGTCCTGGGCGCGACGACTTTGATCTTTCTACAACTGCTCCTTGGCGCGACGATGCGGCATCAACATGCCGGTTTGGCGGTGCCCGATTTCCCGCTGGCCTACGGCAAGCTTTGGCCGCGCACCGACGCGGCATTCATCGAGGAAGTGAATCGCCAAAGAACTGATTATCGGGATTATCAGCCTATTACCGCAACGCAGATTTACGTGCATATGGCCCATCGTCTCAATGCCATCCTTGTGCTCGCGGCCGTTGCCGCCTGCGCTCTGCTGGTCGGCCAAGGGGAAACCACGTCGAGAATTACGCGCTTCACACGTACGTGGCTCTTCGTAATTTTAGCGCAGGCTCTCCTGGGCGCTTATACCGTTTGGAGCAACAAGGCGGCGGATGTGGCCACGGCGCACGTCGCGCTGGGCGCAGTGTCGCTGGTTTGTGGAGGGTTGCTCTTTATTTCAACCGCGCCCATCGCGCTTCACTGGGCAGGACAGGCGCCCCGCCTGTCCCGCGCGGGCGCCTCGCCCGCCGCGGAAAAGTCGCGCGAAGAAGAACCATCGATTCATCTGGAAGAAGTGACAAACGCCCGGCGAGGCGCCGGGCGGGACAAGCGAGGCGCCTGTCCTACCCAACAGCGGGCGGGGAGCCCCGTTGCAACCTGATGAAAGCCTCCGTCCAGACAATTGCGGACGCCGCTCTCGCGGAAAAGAGCGGGTTCGCCGTTTTTTCCGAGCTGGTCAAAGCGCGGCTGACGGCGCTGGTGCTGATCACGACGCTTGTTGGGTTTTACGCGGGTTCGGGCGCGCAGATGGATTATTGGAAATTGCTGCACGCGATGCTTGGAACGGCGCTCGTGGCTTGTGGCGCTTCCGCGCTGAACCAGCTTCTCGAACGCGAGCAGGACGCCAAAATGCGGCGAACGGAGAGCCGTCCCTTACCTTCGGGGAGAATGGATTCCGACACGGTGCTTCTGCTCGGCGCTGGACTGGCGGCCGGAGGGCTTCTCTACCTGGCTTTGGCAGTGAACTTGCTCACGAGTTTTCTCGGAGCCCTTACTCTCGCCAGTTACCTTTTTGTTTATACGCCACTGAAGCGAATCACGACGCTGAACACGTTTATCGGCGCGATTCCCGGCGCGATTCCACCGCTGATGGGCTGGACCGCCGCAACCGGCCACGTTTCGGCGGCAGGCTGGTCTCTTTTCGCGATTCTTTTTCTCTGGCAGCTTCCCCATTTCATGGCCATTGCCTGGCTTTATCGGGAGGATTACGCGCGCGGCGGTTTCAAGATGCTGCCCATTATCGATCCGGACGGCAGCAAGACCGCCGCGCAGGCGATCTGCCATTCGTTCGGGTTGATTCCCGTCAGTCTTTTTCCGGCGCTGCTCGGCGTGGCGGGAGTCGTTTATTTTGGCGGAGCGATTCTGCTCAGCCTGACATTTTTATTTTTTGCGATACAATTTTCCCGAAAGCTGACGGCGGAGCGGGCGAGGCATCTGTTCATCGCTTCGATCATTTATTTGCCGCTTCTGCTCGGGTTATTGGTTTTGGACAAGGTGAAATAAGCGTTTTGAAATGATCTGCCTCTTGACACTCAACCC
>DASYTB010000684.1:0-5236 GCA_036002705.1 Verrucomicrobiia bacterium | reverse complement strand
CGCCGCTGAATATCTCTCCGGCGAACGCCAGCCGAGCCAGGAATATGAGCACGAGCTGGCCTCGGCGCTGGAGCAGCGAGCGGGCCGCGATTTGCAAAAGATCGAAGTGCCATATTGGAACCGTCCGCTCCGTCCGGCCTTGCTGCTTGGCGCTCTTGCTCTCGTGGCGATTCTTTTTGTCATCGTTGCTTCGGGCGGATTCACCGCTTTTGAACGCGCCGCCCTGCCGTGGGCCAACGCCGCATATACTCAGGTTCGGGTGCAACCTGGGGACATTGAGATTCCTGTCGGTAAGGACGTCGAAATCAAAAGCACCTTTCTAGGACGAATTCCCGTCCAGCCGCAATTCCAATGGCAGGAGGAAGGAAATGCCAGATGGGAGTTCGCGACGCTGACGCGCAATGAAACGGGGGAATACAATTATCCAATCAAAGGCGTCCAAAAAGCCCTGCATTATCGAGTCAGCGGCAGCGACGCTGTTTCACCCGAATTCAAACTTCAGACCTATGTTCCACCGGAAGTGAAAGAATGGCGCGTCGAGTTGGATTATCCGTCCTACACGAAACATGCCCCAAGCGTTCAAGCGTCGCCTGAAATCACCGTGGTGCGCGGGTCAACCGCGAAGATTCAAATTACGCCCTCGGTGAAACTCGCGAAGGCGCGGGTGCGTTTTAACGGTCTTCCACCCATGGATCTCCGGCCTTCGGATAACGGCTTGTGGCAAGGCGATCTGAAGATTAATAAGGATACTGATTACTGGGTCGAGCTGGCCGATGAAAAAGGGCACGCGGGTGGGAACGAGACCGCCTATCACATCAAAGCACTGCCGGACGCTCCGCCCAAGGTTGAAATTCCCGAACCCGGCCAGGACCTCCGCGCCGAGGCGACGAACACGGTCCCAGTAAAGATTTCGATGACGGATGATTTTGGACTCCAGGAGGTGAAGCTGATTTATCATCGCCTGGGCGGCCCGGAACAAGCGGTCACGGCCAGGCGCGACGGGGAAACGAACAGTCAATTCACGGCCGAGATTCCGCTCGCGCCTCTCGGGCTGAAGGAAAATGAACTCGTGGCCTTTCACGCCGAGGCCAGGGATAACAATACCCTCGATGGGCCGGGTGTGGGCAAATCGGCCGTTTTTTTTGTCGAAGTGACCAACGAGGAAGGCAGCAAGTCCAAATCGCAGGCTCAAGGGCAACGCGTGAACTTGCTCGTTATTCAAAAACAAATTATCGCGGATACGACCGCGCTGGAGGCGAAGGCTTCGACTGAGAAATTTGATGAACTCGGCAAACGGCAATTGGACGCGGCAGATTTCGGACGCCTTTATTTGAAATCGATCAGCGTTATGGGCCCGACCGACGCCGCGACCGAAATGCAAGCGGCGGTCAATGATATGGAAAAGGCTCGCGGCTGGCTGGAGCAGCACACGCGAGATATCGCCGTGCCTTCCGAAGAGGACGCGCTCGCGCATCTTTATCAAGTGCTCAAGAAAATGCCCGAGTTACAGGACCTGCCGACGATGCCGCAAATGGCGAAAAAGAAAACGAATCAACCGCCGGTCCTGCAAGTAGTGCTGGATGCGATCAAGAAGCAGAAGAAGGAAGAACCGAATAACAAAGAATTGGCCGACGCGCTGCAACAGGCGGAACAAATGCGCGAGCAGCAGGCCAGCCTGACCATCGGTTCGCAGAATTCGGGAAGCGGTTCCGGCCAGGGGGAAGTTCAGATGGTTCGGGCGAGCAATCCCTCCGATTCACAATCGAAGCCGCAGCCGGCAAATGGCGAAGCAAAAGCCAACGAAGCGAAAGCCGGCAAGGCGGGAGAAGGAAAAGGAAATAATCCGGGTGAAAACGCAAAACCAGGCGAAGACGGGGAGAAACTGGCCGAAAAGGAAAACACATTGAGCAAAGAAGCCAGGGAATTGGCCGATAAACTCGCCCGCCTCGCCGGAAAAGATGCGCGCCTCGGCCACAGCGCGGCCAAAAAAATGAACGATGCCGCCGCCAAAATGGATGAAGCGGCTAAAGCAATGGCCGCGGGCAATATGCAGAAGGCCGGGACGAAAGGCTCCGAGAGTGGTCAATCCCTCGACGCGGCGATCGCCCTCCTCGATGCGATTGTGAACAATCGGCCCGAGAAGAGGGACGTCTCGAAAGAGGATTTTCCCAAAGAATACGAGACGGTGATTGCCGAGTATTTGAAGAAGCTCTCGTACGAGGAATGAGATATAAACTTATGGTCCATCACGATCCGGCACCCAGTCTGTCCCGTGGGGACAGATCGATAATAGCCCGGCGTTTTAACGCCGGGAAAAACGGGACAAAAGATAGCCCAGTCCCGAAGGGACGACTTACGGGCCGCGAACCTGCGCAGCTTCACCGGGAGAACCTCGACCGTCCCTTCGGGACGGATCGGCCGTTTGTCGCTGCCCACGCGGAGTTGAAACGCCGGGCTATTCTCGCGACGTCCCTCCGGGACTAAACCGATTTCATGATCCAATTCACCTACAAGCCAAACCTCACTTGGCTGATTGCAGGCTCCGCCCTCGCCATCTTCCTGTTTTGGTGGAGTTACCGGCGGGCCAAGGGCCGTCCGACGCCCGGCATAAAGATTCTGCTCATCACTTTGCGCTGCCTCGCGATTGCGGCGGTGGTTTTTTGCCTCATGGACCCGCAATGGGTCGAAATGGTTAATCACGAGCAAAAATCTCGCATGGCCGTGCTCCTCGATAATTCGCGGAGCATGAGCATTGTCGATCTGCCGGGCGGCCGAATGACGGCGGCGAAGGAATGGATTAAAAAGCAAATGCTTCCGATTGCGCCTTCCGGCGTTTCCATTGCCAGCTATACCTTGAGCCAGGGTCTCGCTCCCCTGCACTCGGTCGATTCGGCCAGCCCGACCGGTTCCGTCACCGCACTCTCAGAAGCACTTGAAAATGTGCTCTCTCTGCCAGGCGACGATCCGCTGACCGGGGTCATTCTGCTCTCCGATGGAATTGGGAATTCCGATAAAGATCCCGACCATGTCGCGAAGCTTTATCGGCGCAAGGGAATTCCGATTCATACAGTAACCGTCGGCACGACCAACGATATGCAGGATGTGATTCTCGAGAACGTCCAGGTGAAGCGCGCCGTGCCGAACGAAGCGCCCACGCGATTGGCGCTGACGCTGCGCTCGCCTGGGTTTAAGGACCGCACTGTCTCGGTTCAAATTCGCAGCCAAAAGGACATCGTGGCCGCCCGGGAAGTGAAATTGAATGGCGGTCTTCAAAAAATCGAGCTCGATCTGACGCCGCGGCAAAAAGGTTTCCAGGTGTACGAAGCGGTCATTCCACCGATCACCGGCGAATGGCTGACGAGCAATAATCGACGCGTGTTTGGCTTGGAAGTGGTCGATCCGACCATTCGCGTGATCTATATGGAGGGTACGCCGCAGCAGCCGACCAGCCCGATTCCCGAATGGAAATATTTAAAGGACGCGCTCGAATCCGATCCCAATATCAAAGTCAAAACCTTGTATCGCCAGTTTGGCTCGAACGGCCAATACCTGAACACGATTGATGCCGATCCGGAAAGCGGGGAGAAGATTTATCCGGTCGAACACCCGACGCGCGGATTTCCGCGCACCCTTTCCGAGCTTTTAGAGTACGACGTTGTGATCCACAGCGATATCAAAAAGGAATCGTTCACGCCGGCGCAATTGCAGAACATGGCCAAACTCGTCGAGGATTACGGCGGCGGCTTTGTCATGATCGGCGGAAATTCAGCATTCGGCAAAGGCGGGTATCATCACACGATCCTGGATCGGATCATCCCCGTGGCGATGGAGTCGAGTGACGATTCGCAAAATACCCGCTTCAAAATTCAGGTCCCGCGCGCCGCTTATATGCATCCGATCATGGCCATCGGCGGCTCGCGCGAGGAAACGGAAGCGATCTGGACCCGCAAATTTCCGTGGCTTTACGGCTACAATCGAGTGCATCGCGCCAAGCCGGGCGCGGTTGTGCTGGCCCAGAATCCATCGTATCAGAGCGCGAATGGACCGGGTCTTTTGCTGGCGGTCCAGGAGATCGGCAAGGGCCGAAGCATGGCTTTCACTTCGGATACCACGCGCACCTGGGGCCGCGATTTCGAAAGCATCTGGGGCGAGCCAATCCGCGCCGACGCACCGCTTTCCGAGCAAAATTGCGACAGCCGGTACTATCGCCAGTTTTGGGTCAACGCCGTGCGCTGGCTGGCCAGCGGCAAAGTGGGGCGGACGAACAACCCCGTCACCCTGGAGTTGGCGCAAAGCCAGTGCGTTCCGGGCGAGAATATTTCCGCGGTCGTCAAGGTTCGCGACGATCAACTCCAGGAGATTTCCGATGCACAGGTTTCGCTTTATTTTGGAAAACTCAGCGCGACGAATCTTCCGATCCGGGCGCGTTTCGACGCGACCACGCGCTCCTACCGTGCTGATATTCGTCCGAGCGGAACCGGCACATTCACTGTCACGGCGGTGGCGAATCGAAACGGGTCAAAACTTGGCGATGATAAGCAATTACTCGTTTCCGAAGCGACTGACGTGGAGATGGCCGATGTTCGCGCGCGTCCCGATTTCATGTCCGCGCTGGCCAGGGAAACGCATGGAGAAAATTTCAGTCTGGCGCAAAAAAATGCCGCGCCGCCCGGTTACATTTTCGCCAAAGCGCCGCCGCCAATTATTGAATACCGCCGGACGGCATTTTGGGATAAAAGTATCTGGATGACTTTGATTCTGGCGCTCTTGGCCACCGAATGGGCCGTGCGGCGCATTCGAGGTCTGGCCTGATATGTCGCAACGTGAAGTAAAGAAAATCTACGTGTTTGTCGCCGCTTCCACATTCCTCATCTTCCTCCTCACGGTGGGTCTCGGTAAATCGCCGGTGCGCTCCATCCCGGACGTGGCTCCGCAGGTCAGCCCGCAAGTCGCGATTAATGGAATCAGCTACGAGCATTATGCGATGCGTGAAGTCCCGTGGTCCATTCACGTGATTCGCATCGATCGGAGCCGAACCAACGTTGAATTGGTGACGACACTCGGCCACGGAAATCGTATCGGCCTGAGCACCTTGAGCCAGCAGCTTCGTTCCATTCCTCGGACAGTCGGCACGCCCATCGCCGCGATTAACGGCGATTTTTACCAGCTCGAAGGAAGCATTTACCAGGGCGACCCTCGGGGCCTGCATATTATGCGCGGAGAACTCGTCAGCGCG
>DASYTB010000683.1:0-3444 GCA_036002705.1 Verrucomicrobiia bacterium | reverse complement strand
GCCTTTGAGCTTTTAGGGTTCGCACGCATCCAGGCCGGTATGAAGGTGGGTATGCACAAATGGGAGTTTCTCGTCATCATGATGGTTGTCGGTGGACTCGCTTTCCTGATCCGGGCCGAACACTTTGAGGGTTCCGGCTCCGACGGTACCGGCGGTTGGTTCAGCAGTTGCAGCGGGGGAAGCAGTTGCAGCTCGGGAGGGGGCGGCTGTGGTGGCGGCGGCGGATGCGGCGGATGCGGAGGTTCGTGATGCGCCTCGGGATTGGATACCGTCGCGAACTGTCGGCGTGGATCGATACGCAACCCGAATCGATTCAGTGCCTGGAAATAACCGCGGAACATTTCTTTGACCGTGGTGAAGAAGGCCTGTTGCGGCTCGCTCAACGCTTCCCGGTTTACGTTCATGGCCTGGGGCTCAGCCTTGGCACCCCCGGACCACTCGATCAAACGCGCCTGAACCGCTTCGCTCGCGTTGCGGCCACCGCCAATGCTCAATGGGTCAGCGAGCACATCGCCTTCACTCGCACCCCTGAAGTGGATCTCGGCCATCTCAATCCGATCCCAATGACCGAGCAAATGCTTGACCTCATGATCGATCATGCGCGCGAGGTGTCCGATCGGTGCCGGCGGCCAATTCTGCTCGAGAACATTACCTCGCACTTGCGCGTGCCAGGCGAGATACCGGAGCCCGAGTTTCTCAATCGGCTTTGTGAGCGCGCTGGTTGCGCTCTGCTCCTCGACGTGACTAATCTCTTCATCAATAGTCGGAACCATCGTTTCGATCCGGTTGATTGGCTGCGCCAAATTAAAGCGCGATTCATCAGGCAGCTTCATATTGTGGGCTACGCGCGGGAAGGAGAGCGTTACACCGACAGCCACGGAGAGCCCGTTCAAGAGGAATTGATCGCCCTGGCGCGCGAGGTCGTCCGAGTCGCGCCGGTTGAATCCATCATTCTGGAGCGGGACGACGATTTTCCGTCCACCGACGGTTTGAGATCTGAAATGGAAAAGCTTGAACGAATCCGGACCAACAATTGATCTCGTCAGCGCTTTGGGGCGTTTGCTCTGTGATGGCTCATTACGCGAGGCGTTCAGGGCTGATCCAACGAGCGTGGCCGTGAAGTTACGCATTCGCGAGAGCGATCGGGCCTGTCTCTTGCAACTGGCGCCCAAGGATCTTGAGCTCCAGGCTGGCGCTCTTCTCCGGAAAAGATTCGAGGCCGTCCGGTTCATGGTCCGGGACACATGCGAACAACTGGGGGATTCGGCTTGGAACCTGTTTCGCGAATACGGTGCGCCGACCTGGCCGACAGGACCAAAGGCAAGCTCGCGCGACGCCGAGCAATTCCTGCGATGGCTTCAGCGCCGAAGGATTCCCTGCGCGCCGCGAGAATGGAATCGGCTGCAGTTCGCTTTGGGCGACCAAAAGCTATTGGTCCGTTGGATCAAATGCCATTCGGGAAATAAGCGGTTTTCCGCGATTCAAATACTTTGGCGATCCTCGTCCCCGCGTTTGCGGGAAATGATATTTTACCTGCGGCTCTAATAAATCCAGCCCGGGCAGAGCGTTTAGTTTTTTCTCTTCAGCAGCAACGCCCAATCCAGCCAACCGGGTGTTTTCGGTGAAGTCCATTCACCGCCTTTGAGCTCGGGAAGCGGAACGCGCTCACCGGTAAATGCGCTGAACCAGCTTGCTTCGTAGCGTGCGGGCTCCAATTTGACCGTGACGTCTCCTTCTTTTGGCAAATAGATCGCGTAGAGTTCACCGGGCTTGGCCAGGCAATATGCACCGTTATTTACCAGTTCGTCGTGCGGCTCTGTTTTCCACCAATCGAAGTTGGTGAAGAAATCCACCATATGCTCGTAGCCTTTCAACATCACCATCGTGTCGTCGCCGCGGCCATTAATCCACCCGCCACCCGTGTCGGGCCAGATGTTCACTCCCCGCCGCGCGCTTTCTCCGGCCGTCCCGTAGGCGCCCGCCATCGCGATGTCCCAGGCAATTCGACGCAGTGTTTCGGCCGAATCGCCGTCCGGCTTCGGCGCCCAATGCGGGTAATGATCTTCGTAGCCATACTCTTCGTTCGTCTGCGGAATAATCCGGCCGGTTTTTAGTTGGATTTGCCGTTCCTCGAGCATCAGGGAGTGCTGGCTACGGGACCAATCCTGGATCGATGTGAAGCCAAACCAATCCGATGCGCGGTCCTGGTGAACGCGATTGACCGGATGGCTGGAGGCCAGGTGCTTGTAAGGATCCCATTGCACCAATTGCGTGCCGGTTTCATGCGCCCATTTTTCGTCGCGAAAACTGTCCAGATCATCCCCCAGGTCCCACGTGATGTTGGAAAAAGCGCCCAAACGCGCCACCGCGTAACGGATGTAGCGGCGTTCGTCCTCGCTGTCTTTGGCGGCCTGCGCCGGGTGCGTCGAAATGTCCAGAATCACCGAGATGATCATGTCCCGGTCGCGAGAGTAGTAGAGCATCCGTTCCCATTTCTGCCAGTAGGGAATATTGAAGCGTGTGAAATCGATGCGAGGATGATCAAAGCTCTGCGGCGCCTCGGCTTTCCACGGGCGCAGAAACAGGGTGAAGTTTTCGCCGGTCATCACCGGTTCGCCCCAAAGAATGTTGGCTGCGCCCGCCAGCAGCACCCGCAGTCGATTGATCTTCAAATCGCGGAGGCGGTCGATGGAGTAGTTGATGGTCCGTTCCTCCCTCCAGCCCATCAGCCAAAACGCGGTCGTCCCATTAAAGAAATAATGTTCCCCGGTGCCCTCCCAAATGAAATGCCAGGGATACTTCGGATCCGTGCGAATGGGCCCGCGCCGATGACTCGCGCTCGCTTTGAACTTCCCTTCGTACTTGGCTTCAAAACCGCCCTGCCGATAAGTCAGCGAGCAGGTGTAATCACCCGGTTTCGAAGGCATAAAGCGAATACGAAACACGCTTCCGTCATCCGAATCGCAAAATCCATCGACCTGGTAAGGGTTATTTCCGCCTGCCTCGCTAAACACACCGCTCAAACTCGCGTCAAGAAACGGATTGGCCGCGTCGGGACCTTCAACTCGCGCGGTGATCTCAAGGAAATCGTAGGCCTCCAGGGCGTCAGTTGATTGCGAGAAGGAAACTTTCGCCGGTGCGGCGTTCAAGCTCGATTCAAAGGCCCTGGAAAACAAGAGCGATGCGGCAACGGGAAGAAGCCAGTATTCGATCCGGAGTTTAACGGAAATTCGCATGGAATGTGAAAAGTTCACGCTCTTTCCGACGGAGGGTCAAGGCCGATCCATTACGAAATAACTAAACTGCTCTGGAATCCGACCGGATGGTTTCTTGAAACAACCTGCGCTTCCAACCCGTGATCAAGAGAGGGCTTACCGCGCAGACTGGCCGAGCGGGACGAGATAAAACTTCATTCCATTTACCTCAATTTCACCTCTATGAGGC
>DASYTB010000682.1:0-3683 GCA_036002705.1 Verrucomicrobiia bacterium | reverse complement strand
GTGCTGAGATTTACCCCGGCCAGGCCGAAAGCAGCCGGCAACACGGTGCCCGCGCTTTTTCCATCTGGTCGAAACGCTTTGCCATCGAGAATCAATTCAGCATCGAACTTTCCTGGTCCCCAGGATTGGAGCACGGTTCGAACTGTGCCTTCGTCCACGCCGAGTGCGTTGGTAAACGCGGAGAGGTCGGGCGAAAGGTTTACGATTGCGCCAACGTTCAAATCTCGATTCGGCCAACCGTCCAGCCGGTGGCCGAGGCCGGGTGCAAATGAATTATCGACTGTCGAGTGACACAATGCGCATTGAATGCCCAGAGAGAACATCCTATGGCTGTTGTCGAAAATTCCTTTAACTCCGACAACAGAGTCAAGCTCGAGCAGAGCAAGCGTGTTAGCGGGTTCCTCAAGATCAACTTTGCCTTGCGCGAGCGCCTGTTTTAATGACTCCGGAAGAGCGTCCACATCGACTTTCAACCCAACACTTAGAGCGGTTTTGGGGGAAACACCGGGACCAACGCCGCCGTGGTTAGTGCCGGAAATCGCTTGATGCAATTTAAGCGCGCCTCCCCAGAACGATTCGTTCCCCAGCGTGTCATGTCGAAAGGTCGTCCGGCCCTGCTCAAGAAGTGAAGTCGCATTCGTGTAGATAGAGACATCGTTCGACGGAGCCGCTTGCGCCCGGAAGAAGGCCGCTGGAATCTTCTTCGGAAAAGTGATATTCGTCCTGGTCGAGAGGGGGGAAACCGGGGACCATTCCTGTACTCCCAACGCGTCGTTTTCCAGGAGCCGATGTAGTCCTGGGCCGCCCGTGATCGTGACCGTTACGTTTGGATATTGCTCTACGATATCCAGCTTCGGATTATCTCCTTTGCTCGGCTGAACCGAAATTCCAGCCACCATCATCAACCAACCCGCTTTAAAGAATTTGTCCATACTGTCTTCTCCGCCACTAATGACCGGACGGAAAAACGTTTTGTGACAAATGCAGCCGGGAAATTATAGTGGCCCGCTGCTGCGGGCTGGAAGGGAGCGGATCAGTTGAATGAATCAATGTCACAAAACGGGGGGCTAATCGGTCATTCTTATCATGGTTGGAGAAATAACAACTGAATCGCACGTCGAGAGCTTTAACGAGCATCGGCCCATATTGTTTGGCATCGCCTGGCGCATGCTGGGCAATTCCACCGAGGCGGAAGACCTTCTGCAAGAGGCCTTTCTCCGCTGGACGCGGACCAACCCGCGGGAGGTGCGCTCGCCACGAGCCTTTCTCGTCACGGTGGTCACCCGCCTCTGCTTGAACCATCTCGATCTCGCCCGCGTGAAGAAGGAGATCTCATTCGATCTGGATGCCACGCGCGATTGGCTCGCTTCCACCGAAGCAAGCCTGGCCAACGATACAGATCTCGCTGACGCTCTCGACGCGGCTTTTTCGGTGGTGCTGAAGTGCTTTCGCCGATCGAGCGGGCGGTGTTTCTTTTGCGGGAGGTTTTTGAGTGTGATTATTCGGAAATCGCGCGCATCGCCGAGAAGTCCGAGGAGAATTGTCGCCAAATTCTCCGCCGGGCTCGCGAACGCATCGCCGGGCGTGATCCGCGCTTTGAGGTGAGCGTTGAACAACAGGAAGCGGTCTT
This sequence comes from Verrucomicrobiia bacterium, assembly GCA_036002705.1. GTDB lineage: Bacteria > Verrucomicrobiota > Verrucomicrobiia > Limisphaerales > SXQI01 > DASVNK01. Next base: position 2,053 of record DASYTB010000682.1, on the reverse strand, counting down.
GCGGGAGTTTCTCAGCGCCACTGCGACAGGCGACCTGGATCGTCTCGCCAAAGCCCTGGCCGGAGACGCTACCCTGATTTGTGACGGTGAAAACCTCGGTGCGGCTGCTCCGCCCCCAATCCACGGTGCAGCGGTCTTCGATTTTCTTACGAGCAGAATTCGTACGTTGCTCTCGGCTGGCGCCCAGTTCACGCAATCATGTTTCGGAGAAGTACCGCTCCTTCTTGCCTACCGCGAGGAGAAATTAGTTAAAGCGCTTGCCCTCGTCCTGCGAGCCGGTCACGTCCACACTATCTACCTTGTCAATTGTCCCGTCCGGCTTCGGTCCATTGCGGCTCGGTGCAAGGCAGCGGACCGGAGAGAAGATTCCTAGTCTTAGTTTATGGAAAGCAGCACCTTTAGTTTTGAAGTATTAGATGAACCTGAGATTACGCCACGAAGGCCGGTTTTGGAGAACCTTGTCTCTGGCATTCTCAAATCCCTGGGCGAGGACCCCGAGCGCGACGGGTTGCGCCAGACGCCAGCGAGAGTAGCGCGGTCTCTAAAGTTTCTGACCGCGGGTTATTGGGAGGACCCAAAGGAAACGGTAAACGGCGCTGCCTTCGACAATGATTCCGATGAAATGGTGATCGTTCGAGGACTGGAGTTTTACAGCCTTTGCGAGCATCACCTGTTGCCCTTCTTTGGCAAATGTCACATCGCGTATCTGCCGGCAGGCAAGGTGATCGGCCTGTCAAAGCTCGCCCGCCTGGTCGAAGTTTTCTCCCGGCGGTTGCAAGTGCAGGAGCGCCTGACTCTCGACGTCGCGAAATCCCTGGCGGAATTGATCCCAAATCACGGGGTCGGAGTCGTGATCGAAGCCCAGCATCTTTGCATGAAAATGCGGGGCGTTCAAAAGCAAGGCGGCGATACGGTCACATCCGCGCTGCTAGGCAGATTTCGTGAAGATCACCGAACCCGGCACGAATTCTTCTCCTTAATCCGAAACCAATGACCAAAATTCGAAGATGATCAAAGTGAAAAAGCCGGGAAAGAGCAATTGATTATTTGGCAAAACGGCAAAGTTTATCGAAGGTTGAGCACGATCATTTCGTATGAAATCGACTTTGCCTTTGCTCTCCGCGATGACTCTTTCAACTCTGCTCCAGGCGGCGGAGCCAGGTCAGCCCCGCGCCGCGCGGTCCGTTCACCTGGGATGGCCTGGTCCGGAGGCGGAGATCTTCTGCAATAGCATGGTGGTGGATCGATCTGTGCCAGGCAGCTACTTCATGGCATGCGGCTGGGATACGGGTTACTTCGGCATCCAGGAGCTCGGGGATGGGAAAAAGGTAATTATTTTTTCCGTCTGGGATCCGACGAAAGGAAATGACCCGAATAAGGTCGAGAGCGAACAGCGCGTTGAATGTCTTTTCAACGATCCGGAAATGCGGATCAAGCGTTTCGGGGGCGAGGGCACGGGCGGGCAGTGCATTGGTGATTTCTCGTGGAAGACGGGCGAAACAAATCGATTTCTGGTGCGGGCTGTTGTCGAAGAGCCGAAAACTTCTTATTCGGGCTTCGTTTATCAAAATGGCCAGTGGCGTAAACTTGTGACGTTTCGCACGCGGACGGACGGTCGTCATTTGAAGGGCCTTTACTCGTTTATTGAAGATTTCCGGCGCGATTTCAAAAGCGCGCAGGAAGCTCGAAAAGCGCGTTTCGGCCAGGGCTGGGTGCGAAGTGCTGGCGGCGATTGGGTTGCTCTCGCGCGCGGACGCTTCACGGCCTCCGGCGCGACATGGGAAGCGCGGGACTCGATCAACGCGGGATTGAACGAGAACTGGTTTTTCCTGGCAACAGGCGGTGAAATTCGGGAAACACTGCCACTTCGCTCGCTGCTGGAACGTTCAGTTCTCGAGGTTCCGCTGCCGGATTTTGGGCAAGCGACCGACGAGAGCAAATCACATTAGTGCGGGTGCCTGTCCCTACGAAGGAGACATGGTGCGCGATAGAGGTTTCGAACCTCTGACCCCTACCGTGTCAAGGTAGTGCTCTACCACTGAGCTAACCGCGC
>DASYTB010000681.1:0-2221 GCA_036002705.1 Verrucomicrobiia bacterium | reverse complement strand
CCGCGAGCTCATTCCAGGCAAGCAGCCGATTGAGTGTCTGGCTCCGTTCCCGCTGACAACGCACTTCCACGCCGGTGGGCTTGTGCTGGAGGCAAACGGTCGACGACGTCTTGTTGATTTTCTGGCCGCCCGCACCGGCCCCCCGGATGAAACGTTCCTCCACGTCCTCCGCCCGCACGCGGAGGGAAACAAAGCGCGCGCGCAACGGCGCCTCTACGATGTCGGGAAAATCGGCCATCGTTTGTTTTAGCCATAAAGAAACGGAAAAATACACGCAAAAGCTCTGGAATTCCCGGGGGACCCGCGGCTATTTTCTGCTTTTGATGACATTTCATGGTCTTACGCTGAAACTCTCAGTCACTTCTACAGTCTGAATGCTCCCAGCTCGGCTCTTGTCACTGGCCCTTCATTACTTATCTCTTTTCTTTTCCCTATGATTACCGGCCCAACTTGGTCTCAAAAACTTCGCACCGAAATCGCCAAGGCTGTGATCGGCCAGGATGTCGTCATCGAACGCCTGCTGGTCGCCTTGCTCGCCAACGGCCACGTGCTGCTCGAAGGCATGCCCGGCCTCGCCAAGACGCTCCTCGTCAAATCGCTGGGCGCGGCACTTGGAGTGCAATTTGAACGCATCCAATTCACCCCCGATCTCCTTCCGAGCGATGTGGTGGGCACGATGATTTTTTCTCCAAAGGAAGGAGGTTTTGCCACCCACAAAGGTCCGATCTTCGCCAATCTTGTCCTTGCTGACGAAATCAACCGCGCTCCCGCCAAGGTCCAATCCGCGCTGTTGGAAGGGATGCAGGAACGCCAGGTCACCATCGGCGGCGGCTCCCACAAATTGCCACGGCCGTTCTTTGTCATGGCGACCCAAAATCCGGTCGAACAGGAAGGCACCTATCCCCTGCCTGAAGCGCAAACCGACCGTTTTCTTTTCAAGCTGATCGTGGATTATCCTTCAGCCACCGAGGAAGCGCAGATGATGGAAATGTGGGGTCAGGTCACAAAGCAGCCCGAGGTTGCCGCCGTTTCCAGTGGCGAAGAATTGCTCGAACTCCGCAACTATGTCGACGCAATCCACGTTTCACCCGGCGTGCAGGCCTACATTCTCGCACTCGTCCGTGGCTCCCGCGAACTCGCCGCGCAAACCGAGGGCGCCGCGGGCGGCGCAAAACGCCTGCTTAATTTCGGCGCTTCGCCCCGCGCTTCGCTCGCCCTCTTCCAATCCGGCCGCGCGCTCGCGTGGCTCCGCGGTTCCGATTACGTTTCGCCTGCACTGATTCAGGAAGTTTTTCACGACGCACTACGCCACCGCGTCGGCCTGACCTATGAAGCCGAAGCCGAGGGTCTCTCCGCTGACAAAATCCTCGATCAGGTGCTTGTCCGCACTCCCGTGCCGGCAGATCAAAAAGGTTGAAATTGGAATGACTGGGAAGCTGAAAGTGCCGTCTGCGGCCATCCGCAAAACAATACGCTCGTCCCCCGCGCAGGCCGTCCTGCCTCTGCGCTTCAGCCGTTCCGCCCTCGCTCTTTTTTCCTAACCATGCCTTCAGCCTCGTCCTCCACGGCCGCTTCGCTGGTCACTTCCCAGCTCGCGCTGCTCAAGCAGCTCGAGTGGCGCGTGCGTCATGCAGTGGAAAACGTGCTGAGTGGCGAATATCGTTCCGCTTTTCGCGGGCGCGGCATGGAATTCGACCAGGTCGTCAAATACACGTTCGGCGACGATATTCGCGACATCGATTGGAATGTCACCGCACGCCTCGGCGAACCGTATCGCAAGAAATTCATCGAGGAGCGCGAGGTCTCGCTGTTGCTGGTTTTTGAGGACAGCGTAAGTCTTCAATTCGGTTCCGGCGCGCAATCGAAACGCGAAGCGCTCCTCGAACTCGCAGGCCTCGTGATGATGCTTGGCGCGGTGAACCGGGACCGGGTGGGCTTTCTCCACGCTTCACCGGATGGCTACATTTTAAAGGAACCCGTCCGGGGCCGCGGCCAGATTCTGCACGCAGCTGCCACGCTGCTCGGTCAAACGGCTCCCTCACTTGAAACGCACGAGTCGAAAGCCGGGGATTTCATTCCGTGGCGCATGCTGGCAAAAGCCGCTCCCCGCCACAGCATCATGATCTGGCTCGGTGATTTTCCTCCGCGCGTGGAACCCGAAGGCTGGAGCGTGCTTTCGCGACGCTACCAGACGATGGGATTTCGCGTCGACGATCCGTGG
>DASYTB010000680.1:0-4014 GCA_036002705.1 Verrucomicrobiia bacterium | reverse complement strand
AGCGCAATTCCATGTGGATCCGTTGGAGATTTAGATGCGTTTGCCCTGCGTTTGCCCTCAAACTTCTATTGCCTTTGTTCGGAGAATCTGATTCATTGGCTAAGTTCCATTCCGTGCTCGCGTGAATACGAAACGATCATCCTGCGGCGGCGGTTTCACCCTGATCGAACTCCTCGTCGTCATAGCGATCATTGCCATTCTCGCGTCCTTGCTACTCCCAGCGTTAACGCGCGCGAAGGCGTCCGCGCAATTCACGGAATGCAAAAACAAGGTGAGGCAAATCTCCCTCGCCTTGAGCATGTATGTGAGCGATAACGGGAGTTATCCACTTTACGAGACGTTGCGGAAACCGGGTGATCCGCCGCGCCCTCAGGCCTGGCTGTCGGCGCTGATGCCGAATCTTTCAATGGACCCGGCCCAAAGTTACTTCGTGGATAGTTTTGAGAGGTACGGAAAGGTATTCTCCTGTCCGAGGGACCGGCTCATCGCGAACATGAAGCCCGGAATGCTGTTGGGCTTGAGCTATGGCTACAATTCATGGGGAATGTCGAGCCAGGGCCGTAGCACGATCCTGCCCGGGCAACTCGGCCTCGGAGGCGTCGCTGTTCCGATGTCGCAGCCCATCTCCCCTCCGCCCGATCTGCTCTAGCAGCGGGAACCCGCGGTCGTGACGCCCGCGGATATGATCGCCGTTGGCGACGCTCTCGCCGAGTCCAAAGGAAAACTGTATCGAGATATTGATAACATGCTGGGCTTTAATTTTTACATTGTTGCTTACGTTCTGGGGACCGACCCGGAGAAGCTGGCCCGCGTGCGGCATGACTCACGAGCCAACCTGGCTTTTTGCGACGGACACGTCGAAGGAATGCGATTCGATCAACTGTTTGCGGAAAACGACGCGGCTTTTCAGCGCTGGAACGCGGATCACTGTCCGCATCGCGAGTTGAGGGTCAAATGAGTCCCACTGTGGAGCAAATCCGGCATCTCCCATGAAAGCGAGGACAAGGCTTCACAAGAAATCGCAGGATGTCTCTTCTTTGCTCCTGTGCAAAATTCCCGCTGCGGGGCAGGAGGGACAAAATTTCAGGTGCGCCAGCGCCCTGGCTCCTGATGCTGGAATGCCCACGACCTTTATGGCAAAAGAGAGCGGTGGCCGGTCGAGCGCAACAACCAATTCAACGGGTGATTTTTCACCTGGATATGGATGCGTTTTATGCGTCGGTGGAGCAGCGGGATAATCCGGCGCTACGCGGCAAACCGGTAATAGTGGGTAGTCCGCCGGAACGCCGTGGAGTGGTCTGCGCGGCCAGCTACGAAGCGCGGAAATTCGGCGTGCGTTCCGCGATGCCGAGCGTGACGGCGGGCCGGCTTTGCCCGAATGGTATTTTCATTTCGCCTCGGATGGAGGTCTATCGTGACGAATCGCGACGCATTATGACCATCATGCGAAGCAGCGGCGCGAACATTGAAAAGATGTCCGTGGATGAAGCTTACCTGGAAGTGACCGAACAATTCGCCTCCGCGCCGGCCGCTTCGCATGACGGGCTGCTCGATGCGGCGGTCCCGTTGGCGCGGAGAATCAAAGAAACTATTCGCGGCGAACTTGGATTAACCGCGAGCATCGGCATCGCGGGGAATAAATTTCTCGCGAAGTTGGCGAGTGATTTGCAGAAGCCGGACGGCTTGACGGTGATTCACGAGGAGGGGAAGGCGGAATTCCTGCGTGAAATGCCAGTGCGGAAGATTTATGGCGTCGGAACGGCGACGGAGAAAATCCTGAACGGCGCGGGAATATTTAACATCGGCGATCTCCAGAATTATCCCGGCGATCTGCGGGCGTTGGTTGGGTCATTTAGCGGCGCGTTGCGGGCATTTGCGTTGGGCAATGACAACCGTCCGCTTGAACTCGGAGATGAGATTAAAAGCATCAGCAGCGAAGAGACGTTTGACCGCGATACGATGGATCGCCCCCGGTTGCGCCGCTGCTTGTGGACTCAAGCCGAGGAGATCGCCGCGAGGCTGCATCGAAAGAGGCTTATGGCCCAAACGGTGCAGGTCAAAATCCGCTATCGAAATTTCAACACACTCACCCGGCAGATCACCGTCGAGGATGGCACTCGCGATGCGGGCGCGATTTATCGCTTAGGCTGCTTTCTTCTGGCGCGCGACAAACTTGTGCAAGAACCCGTGCGGCTCCTGGGACTGGGCGTCAGCGGGTTGATTGAGGGCGAATCGAGGCAGCTTAGCTTACGCTTTTGAGAAATCGGCGCCCTTCATGGTGGTGGCTTGCGAAGAAAAATATCCATTAGCCGGCCAAGCCGCGTACGAGATTGCCGCTGAACTTCTTCAGATGCCCGGTGGTTCGATCATGCTCGACTTCGATGAGTTAAATCCGTAAATTCACTCGCTGGCTCAAACGGGAAGTGTGAAATAAATCGTCGCTCCTTGATCCACTTCGCCTTCGGCTCTGGTGGTTCCCCCGTGGCGCTGAATGATCCTTCGCACGTTAGCCAGCCCAATGCCCATCCCTTCAAACTCGCGCTCGGAGTGTAATCGTTGAAAGACCCCAAATAGCTTGCCCGCGTATTGCATATTGAAGCCCGCGCCGTTGTCCCGCACCGAGAACTCCCACTCCGAAGAGCCCTTGCGCACACACTTAATCTCGATCTGGGACGCATCGCGCTTCCGGGTGTATTTCACCGCGTTGCCAAGAAGGTTCGCCCAGACCTGTTTCAGCATCGAACGGTCGCCGATCACTTCGGGCAGCGGCCCAATTTTCCATTCGATCGACCTGCCCCTCAGGTCAGACTCCATCTCATTAATCACCTCTCGAACGGCACCCTCCATTTTTACGGGAGTCCGAAGCATTTCCGCCCGGCTCAATCGAGAGAAATCCAGCAAATCATCGATCAACGCGCTCATGCGGCCCACCGCGTTGAGAATGAGACCGAGCCTTTGTTGTCCGGATTGCCCGAGAGCAGATGAAAAATCCTCCCGCACCATCTCGGCGTAGGCATGAATATGCCGCAAGGGCGCCCGCAGATCGTGCGAAACGGAATAAGAAAATGCTTCGAGTTCCGTGTTCGCCTCCTCGAGGAGCCTGGTTCTCTCGAGGACCCGCTGCTCGAGCCCCGCGTTGAGCGCTCGAATCTCCTTTCCGGACTCCTCAATTTCCGCCCGCTGGCGCTGAAGGCCCGCCGCCATTTCATCAAACGCTTGCGTGAGCTGGTTGAACTCGCCTGAGCTGCCCGCCCCGCCCGCGCGCGCGGTGAGATCACCCGCGGCCAGCCGTTTCGTCGCGCCGACCAGCGTTTTCACCGGCTGAAGAATATAAGAATTGGCATAACTCCACGCGGCCACAAGAGCCAGAAGGGCCACAATTCCCAGAATAATAAGGTTACGAATGACCGCCTCGGTGGTCTCCGCGTAGGCCAGTTCCGTTGGAATCCCAACAATCACAAACATTGACGGATGACCGCCCGTCTTGACCGACGTAAATGCGCACAACCGGCCGATATCGTCCAACCCCCTGGCCTGAATTGTGCCCTCTTCGTCGCGAACCACCGTCTCCGCGAAAGATGAGTCCGAAACTGATCGCCCGATCCATCTCTCGGGCTCGGGAAAACGGGCCAAAATATGATGTCCGGGGTCAAATATCTCTATGGCGCTCCCTTTCGGCAGTTGCGCCTCCGCCGCCACTTTATTCAAGACCTCCAGGTCCAGAGCGGCATAGATGACTCGCGCCAACTGGTTGCTCCCACTGAAAATCGGGTTCGCGCAGAAAAGACAGCCATGCGTCGCGCCGCTCGCCGGTCCGTACTCGCCCACGCTGAACTCGCGCGTCGCCAGCACATGCTGAAAATCGGCGCGACGGGTAAGATTCACGCCCGTTTTTCCGGGAATCGAACACACCACCAGGTGTCCGTTCGTCTCGATCAGGCCGAAGTCCGTATAGTTCGTGTAAACTTTCTTCATGCTCGCGAAGAACGCCTGGAAAGCGGGGATGTTCGTGCC
>DASYTB010000679.1:0-1550 GCA_036002705.1 Verrucomicrobiia bacterium | reverse complement strand
CGCCAAAAGCCGCTTTCCGAAACCGTGGCGATTTGACTTTCGAAGAGGTGAGCGCCGCCTGGGGTTTTGACGCGCCCGGGGTCTCACACGGCATGGCGCTGGCGGACCTGGATAATGACGGCGATTTGGACCTCGTCATCAATAATTTGAAAGGCCCAGCCAGTCTTTACCGCAATGACTCAGTGGCTCCTCGAATTGAGGTTCGTCTGAAAGGTTTGGCGCCCAATACCCGCGGAATCGGCGGCAAAATCCGCGTGCTCGGCGGCCCGGTAACCCAAAGCCAGGAGATCATCTGCGGCGGACGCTATCTTTCCAGCGACGATCCGATGCGAGTCTTCGCGGCGGGTGGCCTGACGAATGACTTGATGATCGAAGTGGATTGGCGCGACGGGAAGCGCAGCGTGCTGGAGCATGCGCGCGCGAACGGACTTTACGAGATTAACGAAACTTCGGCTGAAAACGGGAAACAAGCGACGGATCGGAAGCAAGAGCACAGTCATCTTTGGCCGTTATTCGAAGATGTCAGCGATCTCATTGAGCACACGCACCACGAGGACGCGTTCGACGATTTCGCCCGCCAGCCGCTGCTGCCCAAGCGCTTAAGCCAATTGGGACCTGGCGTCTGCTGGCAGGATCTGGACGGCGACGGCTGGGATGATCTGGTCATCGGCAGCGGGCGTGGCGGGCAACTCGCGGCTTATCGTAACGATGGGCATGGCAAATTTGCGGCGTTCGGTCAGAACCTCGTGAATCGGCCTTTGACTCGCGATCAAACTTCGGTCCTGGGGTTCGGTTCGATGCTCCTGGCGGGTTCGGCTAATTACGAGGACGGCCGGACCAATGGCGGTTGCATTCGCCTCTATGATTTCGAACACAATGCCACCGGCGAAAGTATTCTCGGCCAAGCCTTCAGTCGCGGCCCACTGGCGTTAGCCGACGTCAATGGCGACGGCACCTTGGACCTGTTCATCGGCGGACGCGTTGTTCCTGGCCGCTATCCCGAACCTGCCGATTCCTTGCTGTTGCAAAATGAAGGCGGGCGCTTCCTCCCTTGGCAGCGCTTCGAAAAACTTGGGCTGGTCAGCGGCGCGGTTTTCAGTGACTTGGATGGCGATGGAACGCCTGAGCTGATTTTGGCCTGCGAATGGGGGCCGGTTCGTGTGTTTCGGATGGAGCACGGAAATTATGTCGAGCAGACCCAGCAACTTGGCCTCGGCGCTTACACCGGTTGGTGGAACGGCGTAAGCACGGGAGATTTCGATGGTGACGGCCGGATGGACATTGTGGCCTCAAATTGGGGTCTCAATAGCAAATGTCGGGCGAGTTCCATGCATCCACGCCGTCTCTACTATGGTAACCTGAACGGCGGAGGCGGGGTTGATCTGATCGAGGCCCATTTTGATTCCGGTTTGAACAAGGAAGTACCCGAACGCGTTCTCAAAAGCGCCGTCGGCGCCCTGCCTTTTCTACAAGCAAGCATTCCGACCTACGAATTTTACAGCACTTCGAGCGTCGCCGAGATTTATGGTGAAAAACTGAAATCGTGTTCA
>DASYTB010000678.1:0-2320 GCA_036002705.1 Verrucomicrobiia bacterium | reverse complement strand
CTTCCTCAGCGCGACATCTTCCGAAGCCAGGATGAATGAAGCGGTGGTACGGGGCGTGCGCGGAACAGCCAATTATTCGAGCGACCGCGGCGGAAATTGGAAGAAACTGAATGTCGGGATGAAGCTTGGACAGAACTCTGTCATTCGCACCGCTCCTGGTTCTTCTGTGGATCTCTTTCTCGGTGATAACGGTCCGGTCGTCCGCGTGACGGAAGATACCACCTTGGGTATCGATAAATTGACCGTCGATCAGGGTGCCGGTAGCGAAAAGATCATCGAAACCCAACTCGATCTTCGCAATGGCCGAATCCTCGGGAACGTGAAGCATTTGGCCGCTGCCTCGAAATACGAAGTGAAAACGCCTCAGGGCGTTGCTGGAATTCGCGGCACTCGTTATGACATTCGCGCCGACGGATCGGTTACGGTTATCGATGGCCAGGTCGTGGTTGTTTATATCGTCAACGGCCAGGCCTCCACAGTTACGGTCAACGCGGGACAGACCTCCACACCTCCACGGGTGGCTGGTGGGACTCCTCCGGTTGTTCAAACCCCGGTTGAAGTGATTCGGGCGGATAACCAGATGATCGATGAAGCCGGACGCGGCGGGGTCATTGAAGGGCCGGGAACGCCAACGGTTGTTCTCACGGTTGAGCCGATTAAGGAAGCGCTCAATCCTGGTGTGGAAAAGACCTTCCAACCTGAACTGATTGCCGCTGCTCAGGAAACCCCGGCGGAGTCTCGCATTCTGCCAATCGACTTCCAATAATTCGAAGCAGAAGCACGAAGCTTTAAGCAAACCCGGAGCAAATGATGATTTGCTCCGGTTTTTTATTTTCAGATGGCGGAACGTTGCGATCTCCTAAATCACGACTCCAGAGTCGATCAGCGCGATTTCCGGCGTTCGCGAAGCCTTGACGTGTTGAAGCATCCTTCGATGTGCCGAGTCTCTTGGATCTCGTCCTCCTCAAGAAGAACCTCCACCACGTCAAACCGATATCGAACTTGCGGATTCTCCAGAAGCCGCAAGTAATCGTTAGCGGTGCGGGCGAGGGCCAGCCGTTTGCGTTCATCCACGGCTCGTGATGGACGCGTCCATGAATCGCGGGACCGAGTCTTTACTTCGACAAAGACCAGGCAGTCACCATCGCGGAAGATGAGATCAATTTCCCCGCGCGTTGAGGAGAAATTCGCCGCGAGAAAACGCAGCCCCTTGGTCTTCAGGAATTTCTTCGCCGCCTCTTCACCCAATCGGCCATGCCGGGCTTGTACTCCTTCGGCCTGAGCCTCCCAAAACCTCAGTTTGGCCCAGAGGCTCACGCGTTCACTTTCCCAGATCGAGCAGCTCTGGTTCTGGCACGCGAAACGGAGAAAAGGTGCGCCGATGAATGGGGCAGGGGCCGTGCCGCCGGATCGCCGCTAGATGTTGCGCGGTCGAGTAGCCTTTGTGCCCGGCGAAACCGTAGTCGGGATATCGAGTGTCCAGTTCCATCATCATGCGATCGCGCGTCACTTTGGCCAGAACGCTGGCCGCTGCGATGGAAAAGCTTTTGGCATCCCCATCGATGATCGGTGTCTGCGGAGCGCGGGCGGAGAAAATGTGCGGCCCATCGACGAGGGTGTGATCCGGCGTGGGAGCTAATTGGAGCAGGGCCTCGTTCATCGCGCGCAAGCTCGCCTGGAGAATATTGATCGCGTCGATGATCTGATGATCAATGATCCCAATCGCATAAGAAACCGCGGGATGATTCGTGAGAAAAACGAAGAACCGCTCGCGTTCGTTTTCCGTGAGCTGTTTCGAATCATTCAAGCCCTGCAGCTTTCGCGGCAGCCCCTTTTCGATCCATTCCAGCGGCAGGCAAACCACCGCCGCCACGACCGGTCCCGCTAGTGGACCACGGCCAGCTTCATCCGCGCCCGCCACACGCGAACAACCGCGCTGCAAACATTCGCGCTCGTATTTAAATTTGCCGGGCCGCATCTGAAACCAGCGATTTCATAGGGCAGCCAAACGTCGCGGTCAATGTCGTATTGTTTGGAAATTATTCACACATCTGCCCGGCGATCCGCCGCGGAATCATTGGCGCGGCGCTTGTAAAATTTTTGCAGAAGCTTTCGCTTGCGGCGACGAGATAGCGGTCCTCGGGTCCAAATGTCAGTTGGGTCAGGTTGTTGGTTTCACTGTGACGAAGCAGCGCGACTTGCTGCCAGTCTCGAGTTTCCCAAATGCGAATCGTGCCATCTGCGCCGCGGGCCGCCAGGCGCCTTCCAGCGCGGGAAAAGGTCACGGACATTTGGGCAAAAGGCTGGCCGCGCAGGGGTG